>CAYTUA010000480.1:0-7081 GCA_964440855.1 uncultured Lentimicrobiaceae bacterium | reverse complement strand
ACCATCATCTTTGGTGCTAAAAGCAATTGCCCTGCCTGTGCTGCCATTGAGCCAATGGGACCAGGCACCGTGGAAACGGTCGGCAGTTGAAAGAAAATTGGTCACATTTTCAAAGTGTTCAACAGCTTCCTCGCGGCTTATGAACCCACGTTCGGCCCCTATGATAACGGCCATCAGGCCAAAGCCACTGCCGCCGGAAGTTACCAGCTCGCCCGAGCCTAATCGTTCGCGCGTTAAGCCACTCACCGGATGTGCATAGTCCCAAAAATAGCGGAAAGTGTGCTGTTGAACAAGGTTAAGCAATTGCTCATCACTTATTTCAGGATACTTATAACTGGAATCCAATCCGGTAATAAAAAAGTTGGAAAACCCATCAAAACCAAGGCCATCCTCCGAACTTAAATCTGTTCGGATGAGGAAACCATATTTGCGGTAATAATCGAGATTTTCGTTGTTTGTTATGGTGACAGTTTTTCCGGATTCGGATAAACTCACCGAAATGGGTACTGCCGGCAAAAGGGTAAAATGTTGATCGATATCGGCTTCCGTAAGTTTTTCGTTGAAATTTATTTCGATAGTAAGTTGGGCGATATCAATACCTTTTGGAGAAAAAGGTTTATCGAAAGGCAGGCTGTTTATCATGACCGACTCCATGAGCAGTTTGCCTTTTTCAGTTGTAAAATCCAGGTCAAGGCCGGGAAAAGTTTCTCCCAAAGCACCCGTCAGACTTTTATCAATTGACAGTGTATAGCTTGTTAGCCATTCAAGGTTTTGGTCAGGTGTGAACTCAATGATTGTAAGCTGTTCATTGAAATTGAAATCAACTGGCACAACTTTCTGATCGTGCAGAAGCCATATTTTGTTTTGAATGGCGGCAGTATCGATGGCTTTTGAAAACTGGAGTGTAAAAGTGCTGTTCACAGGAATATCGCTTGAGCTACCATCTGCTTGCAGGGTGGTTGGGCCGGCCTTTATGCTGATCAGTTGGAGGATATCCGTCACAGGAGCCGGGTCTTCTTTCCGACAGGTAGCAAACAAAATTGGAACAAGCAATAAGAACAATATAATTTTTTGAATTTGCATCAGCGGTAAACCTGAAATTGTATGTAGTAGTTATGTTGACTTAAAACTTAAAAAAAGAGGAAAAATAATGCTTTCAGAATTATTTAGCCTGAATGCACTTAAGTAAGCCTCAAAATATGCATAAAAAACTTTTAAACCTCAGCAAGAGTAATGTTCAGAAAAAAGGGGAATGGGACTCCCATTCCCCTTTTATCATCCTCTATTATTCAGCTACTATGGTTTTTCAGAATTGAACATCAATCCAATTTCAGTCGCTGTCAGCACTTTATGGAAGATCCTGACATCGTCGAGTTGTCCTTTAAAGTGGTTGGCTTCCGGGAAGTCGTAACCACCCCAGGGTTCACCGTCCCACAAGGTACCGCCACGTGAGTGGATGAAGCCCAAGGCCAGCTCGTTCAATACTTCAGGCGGTGTGCCGTCATACTTCATTCCAACAACAGTTGTTTGTGGATCACCTTCGGGCCAAAGATTGAAGTCGAAACTCTTCATCTTTTCGCCATTGTAATACAATGTGGCTTTTTTCGACCCGCCGTCAAAGGTAAAGGTAACATGGAGCCAGTTGTCTTTCAACAAGGCAATCATTTGCTCGGGCGTCAGGCTTTTTGCAAAATCCCAACCCTGCCATCCGTCGGGATGGGTATTGTCGAGGGCCCCGGCGGGGAACCACATATCCTCGCCAACAGTGTTACCATCCGGTAGCTCGTAACGGCCAGCCAGTTTGGCACCGTCATAACTGCCAAATATTTCATACTGAAAACCATAAAACGCCCCCAAACCCAAAACAAAATGACCTCGGTCGATACCTTCCGAATTGGTTTTTACCCAAAACGAAAGTGTAAAGTTGGCCGTATTCATAAGCTGGTCGGCATTCGGGATTTCAATAATGCTTGTTGTGCCATTAAAGGTAGCTGCTTTTCCTGCGACTGCATTTCTCGAACCGGTATAGGTCATGTCAATGGCAGCACTTGCATCGAAATTTCCAACCACATCTTCAGCGTTGTCCTCAAAAGTCCAGTGGGCTATTACACCCGATGGGGCAAAAGTGCCGATGGTTGTAAAATTGCGGCTCAGTTCAGTTAATGCAAGGCCATCAGTTGATTTGATGGCACCGCTGATCATTAATTGATATAAGGTGCCTGTACCAAGTTCAACATCCGGTGTGATTGTAATGGCTGTTCCTGACACGCTTATTGTCAGAGCAATGTCCGAATCGTCATAGTCCTGGGTCAGCTTTATGTTTGCAGCCGTAGCAGTTGCAGCATCAATTTCGGTGGAAAAGGTTGCAACAATTGTTGGGTTCACTGGCACTGTGGTTGCTGAGGTTGCTGCGTTTAAGTCAACATCGCCCGCGAGCAGGCTAACCAAAGTTGGTGCCACCGGATCATCATCCTTTTTGCAGGCATTGAACAATAAGGCAGTCGCTGTTACACCAAGTAACAGCATGATAAAAAATGATTTTCTTTTCATAGAAATAGAGTTTAACGGTTAATTTTATGATAATAATAATTGTTGTTTGCAGTTGCCTTCAAGATATAAATCCCTCTGCTTAAAACTGAAACATCAATCCTGGTTTCTACTGATTCTACATTCGACTTGTAAACCAATTTTCCGGTAAGGTCGAATATTTCGATTTGCTGAATGGCATCAGCGTGTTTAACTGTTATATAATCACTTGCAGGATTTGGATAAACGCTCAACTGATTGGCCCTATGCAGGTCAATAATGCCCACATTTGGATGTTGTCCAACCCTGATATCATCAAAATAGATGACGATGTCTTCGTCAAGCATCAATGGGTCTTCAAAGTCAGGCATAAAAGCGATTACATTCCAAAGGCCCGTTTTTTCAGAAAAATCAAATACAATCTCTTCCCATTCTTCTGTTTTTGTTTGGGGTTCCATGCTCGGGACTTCCAAATTGGCACTTCCACCGCCTTCCACTTTAAAGCGCAAGGGGCTAATACGTGGTTTCCAAACTTTTACATATATATACTTGTTTTCGGTAAGGTCAAGTGGTGTAGGCAATGCCGACCAAAAACCACCCCATGGCACACCGTGTTGGCTGCGTTCGTATTTTATCACATAATCGCTCAGATTAACATCGTCAGGGGCAGGGTTGGGCACCACGCTCATGCTGCTGTTGTCCTCATCGCCTCCCAGCATCAGGTTCAATGGAATATGGTCAAAATCCTCAACTACATAAACAGCTTCGCTGCCTGGAGTTGGGTCGTTATTCACCATAATATAGTCAAAATAAATAACGATGTCTTCCTCAAGCGTCAATGGGTCTTCAAAGTCGGGCATAAAGGCAATTACATTCCAGGGGCCTGTTACTTCTGAAAAATCAAAAACAATGTCTTCCCATTCCCCAACGAGGGTTTGGGGCTCCATACTTGGAATTTCCAGGTTGGGACTGCCACCACCTTCTACTTTGAACTTCAAGGGGCTGATACGTGGTTTCCAAACACGCACATGGACGTATTTGTTTTCGGTAAGGTCGAGCGGTTCAGGCAAAGCTGACCAAAAACCACCCCATGGCACACCGTGCTGGCTGCGTTCATATTTCACAACATGTGAACTTGGGTTTGCATCGCCCTGATCGGGGTTGGGAACAACAGTAAAATTGCTGTTGTCGTCGTCGCCACCAAGCATAATATTGAGCCTGATATGCTCAAAATTTTCGACCATTTGTGTGTTTGCTGCAAAAGAGAATGCAAACAACATAACTAAAAGAAAGGTAAATTTTTTCATAATAATTGTGTTTTTAATGAATACTTTATGAACATTTGATTAAGTGAATAAATTAGTTAATACTAAGAATTGTTACCAATTAAGGTTTTGATCTAAAGCGCCCTGGGAGATATCGATCTCATTCTGGGGTATGGGCAACAGCTCATGCTTGCCAGTTTCAAATCCAAGGGGTCCAAGCACTTCAGCGGCTCTTCCGGTTCTTATAAGGTCCCAGAAACGATGCCCTTCAAGTGCTAATTCCAGGCGGCGCTCGTTTAGGATGATGCTGCGCAATTCATCCTTGTTTGTTGTGGTGATATCAGCTAAGATTTCGCTGTTGCCATGGCGTGCACGTTCGCGTACACGGTTCAGATGGATCAGCGCTTCACCTGCTTTGTTGTTTTCGTTTAAGGCTTCGGCAGCCATCAGCAATACATCGGCATAGCGTATCAGTCGCCGGTTGTGGCCAAATTGCGATGCTACATTGGCCCCGGGAATCCATACTTTTCTGTTGTAGCATTCCACTTCGATGATGTTTCCATCGCCATCGTAAGTTTCATCCGGTGTTGATCCGTCGCCGAGTATTTCTACCCCGTCAATCACATCACCGAGATCGATGATTGTTAAAGCCCGCCTTGGGTCATCGTCATCGAAGGCATTGCGCAGGCTGAGCGATGGGCGGTTGAAGCCCCATCCCCGGTTGGGCGTACCGCGCACACCTTGTGTATTGGCATATTGGTTGCCAACAGCCCCTTCGGCACCAATGGCACCAATTTCAAATACTGATTCATGGCCATGTTCGCCCAAATAGCCGTTTGCATTTTCAAACAGAGGTTCAAGGTCATAGAAGTCAGTCGACTGAATAAGTTCCATGGCATGTTCCTCGGCAGCTTGAAAATCTTTTTTAAATAAATACACCCGTGCCAGCAGCGCATGTGCTGCACCCCGCGAGGCACGCCCTAAATCCTGCGAATTGTATTCATGTTTGCCGGGCAAGCTGGCAGCTGCAAAAAGCAAGTCTTTTTCAATTTGCGCATACACTTCTTCGGTGCTCGAGCGGGGTATTTTCAATTCGGGTGTGGTTGTCAATACAATTGGAACCCCTCCCCAGGCCCTCAGCAGGTCAAAATAATACAAACCGCGCAAAAAGCTTGCTTCAGCGATATATCTGCTGCGGGTGGCGGTATCCATGTCAATCAATGGAACTTTTTCAATCACCACATTGGCCCTTTTGATGCCCTGATACAGGTCGGACCACCAGCGGTCGAGGCCATCCTGTGTTGGGGTGTGGGTGAATCGTTCATAAGGGGCAACTGTATTTAGCCCGTCATCCGGATTGCTGCCTTTGTGGGCGTCGTCCGACATGAAATCGAGTATGGGAAAGCCGCCGGAATGATAATTCCAGGATCGCAAGGTGGCATACACAGCATTTGTTGCCAAAAGGGCATCACTCGCTGTGGTGGGAAATGCTTCCTGTGTGAGTTCGCCCTGTGGTTTCACGTCCAGGAAATCCTGACAGGAAGTAAGTTGAAATGCGATCAAAATCAATAAAGTATATCGTAATGTTTTCATGTTTTTCAGATTTAAAAGTTTACATTTAAACCAAATGAATAGACTGCTGCAATGGGATAAACGCCATAATCAATTCCGTTCGACAGCACATCAAACCCACCAATTTCGGGCGTGTATCCTGCGTATTTGGTAAGGGTGTAAAGATTACTGCCCTTCAGGTAAAACCTGATTTGTTGCAATCCAATATTGTTGACCCATCTTTCAGGCATTGTATACCCAAGGATCAGGCTACGCAAGCGAACAAATGAACCATCATGTACAAAGCGGTCGGAGGGAGAATAATTATAACCACCAAATGATGGCCTTGGCACCTCATCACTCGTACCAGCGCCTGTCCACCTGTCCCATACATAGGCTTCAAAATTATAGGGGTCGGGACGGACCACATCTTTGCCGTTAAAAATTTTATTGCCTGTTTGGCCTTGAATATCAACCGACAAGTCGAATGCTTTGTATTGGAAATCGAGGCTCAAACCAAACACAAATTTGGGGATGGGTGATCCGATATAGGTGCGGTCGTTGCCATCAATTTTTCCATCATTGTTAACATCCACAAACCTGAGGTCGCCCACACCCGCCTGGGACTGATGGGGATAAGCATCCAGCTCATCCTGCGATTGGAATATGCCATCTGTTTCATAGCCATAAAAGGCCCCAATTGGTAAGCCAACCTGGCTAAGCGTTACAGGTTGTCCGTTGGCAAGAAAACCGCCAATTAACAGGGAATCGATGCCTGTGCTTCCACCAATTTGGAGCACTTCATTGTGTATGGTCGAACCCAATAAGCCAATGCTGTAACTGAAATCGTTGCGGACTTCGCGCCATTTGAATTGAAACTCAAATCCCTCGTTGAGCACTTGGGCAGCATTGTACCTTACCTTTTGTCCTTGCCCGTTGCCCAGATGACCAGGGGTAGCTAGTAAGATCAAAATATCATCGGTTATCCGGCGATAATAATCAAATTCAGCAGTCAGTTTGTTGTTAAGCAGGCCTATTTCGAGGCCAATATCAGTTTGTGAAGTTGTTTCCCATATCAGGTCAGGATTACCTGATTTGCCGTAAGAAGCTGCCGGATAGGTTTCGTCTGGGTTTGAAAACACAGCCAACAAACCCGAATGAACAGTGGCAAATTGATCGAGATAGGGAATTTTTTCGTTGCCGATTTTCCCCCAACTGGCCCTGAGCTTCAAAGCCGTGATAAGTGATATATTGCGCATAAAATCTTCGTTGACGATATTCCAGCCGGCAGCTAATGAAGGGAAGTTTGAATATCTGTTTTCGCTGCTGAATTTGGAAGAGCCGTCGCGGCGAAAAGTGACTGTGGCTATATACCGGTTGTCAAACGTGTAATTTACCCTGAACAGGTAAGAAATCATGGAATAATATAGGTTTGCGTCCACACCGTTGTATATGCCCTGCAGCAGATTGATGTCGTTAGTGTTGTCCAGGACATAGGCGGGTTGCATATACCAGAAATCGCTTTCGTCGCGCAGGATATTCTGTCCCGACATGCCCATCAGTTCGGAACGGGATTGCTGCATGGTGTAACCCCCAACGGCATTGATTGCATGTTTTTCAAAAGTTTGGTTATAGTTTACCGTGTTTTCCCACAGCCAGCTGATGTTTTCACTATTGCCTTTGAATAAGTTACTAAACTCAAAATCCTGTTGTGAGGCCGTTCCATCCGGATTAAAAAC
>CAYTUA010000479.1:0-2672 GCA_964440855.1 uncultured Lentimicrobiaceae bacterium | reverse complement strand
CAACAAGCTGCAGTTTTTTGTAGAGGATACCGGCCCGGGCATTCACCCTGACAAGCATGAGTTGATATTCAAGCGTTTCAGGCAGCTCGATTACAGTTCAACCAAGCGCTATGGAGGAACCGGGCTTGGCCTGGCCATTATCAAAGGTTTGGTGGAGCTGATGCATGGAAGAATATGGCTTGAATCAGAAACAGGAGAGGGAGCCAAATTTTATTTTACATTACCCGATTCGATTGTGCATATGCAACTAAAAGAAAATACAGCAAAACCTGATAACCGGACAGTTTATGATTGGTCATCAAAAACCATAATGATTGTTGAAGATGAGCATACCAATTACAATTTGCTCAACATCATGCTCAGGCCCACCAAAGTGACTACCATGTGGGCCAAAGACGGCCGTGAGGCCATTGATATGGTGCAGGCCAACAAGCAAATCGATTTGATTTTGATGGATATCCGCATGCCCAATGTGGATGGGTATATGGCCACAAGTGAGATAAAACGTTTGCATAAGAGCCTCCCTATTATTGCGCAAACAGCTTATGCCATGGACGCGGAAATAAACAAAGCCATGCAGGCCGGTTGTGATGATTATATTGCCAAGCCCATCGAAAAGGCATTGCTTTTAAGTCGCATCGATTTGTTTTTCAGCCGTTAACAATTATCATCAGCATACCATTCAGCATAAGCTGTGGCTGTTTCGCGAAGCAATACCCGTTTAAGTATCAGGTTTTTTGGTAGTTCATTTTTGATGCGTTCGGCAAAATCTGCCACCATCAATTCGCTTGTGGGTTGGTAATCAAGTAGAATTACTTTGTCAAAATGCTGTTGCATTAAGGTAGTTGTTTCCGAGGGCATGGCCTTGTTCAAAACCAAGGCATGGTCAAACACATCTACGACAACGCGTTTTACAATTTGCTTTAAATCGCCAAAATCCATGACCATGCCCAATTTGGTGTGACCCTCCTCAGCAATGGGCTTGCCCAAAACTGTTACATGTAAGTGGTAGGAATGCCCGTGCACATTACGACAGGGGCCATCGTAGCCCAATAAGGCGTGCCCCATTTCAAAACTAAACTCTTTGGTGATGCGGATATATGACATGCAGGCTATTGTTTTAAAAGTTTAAGTATTACAGGAGTTGCATCTTCTTGCAAGATATGCAGCATATAGAAACCGGGAGACAATTGATTAACATAATCAATGCGCAGGGCTTGCTGCCCCTCGGTGTGAACTTGGTAAAGTTTTCGTCCTTTTTGGTCTGTTACAACAATTGTAAACTCATTTGCTGTATTCATGGACGAAGTTGAAACATACACATAATCGCTTGCCGGGTTGGGGTAAACATCAAATTGTGGCCATTCTGTTTGAGAAATAGCAGCTGTTTCATCCCAGATCAAATCAACAAATTCGGGATGGTCGATAAAAGGGTTGCGGTTGCCTTGCAAGGCATAAATGGCATCGTTACGGTTGATTTCCTTTTCGCTAACGGGGTCCTGTTCGTGCCATTGCTGCATCAATTGCAAGGCCCAGGGGCGCAAATCGGCTCCTATAGCCATATCGCTGCCCGGCCAATTGTTGCCTTGACCATAATACCGCACAGTCATATACAGCATGCCCCGTGCAAGATCGCCTTTGTAAGCATCAATTGGTTCAAACACAGTACCATTGTAGCCAGATGTTGTGTTTGATCCTACTTTGCTGCCATTGGCCGATACCCAACTGGGGTTGTTAACTTCGCCAAAGGGATGATTTGATCTTCTGTTGTTTACATAACCATCGGTGGGTACAATATGGTACAAATCGGTGTACATGGGTGCTGCGTTGCCACCAAACCAACTCGAGGGCCAGCTGTGCTCACGGTTGTAGCAATCACCTTCCTGGCTATAATTACCACATTGATCGCTGAAAAATGTATATTCATAGGGTAAGTTTCCGCCGGGATTGTCCGAATACATATCCCACACCTTGCCATTGGCTTTGCGGTCGGTTTCGTAAAAATCCTGCCACAAGTCTCCGTAGGAGTGGGCATTGTGATCGCGGATAATCTGGTGCAATGCTTGCCTGAGTTCTTCACCAAAAAGCCCTTGCGCACTGCTGTAATAGCCACTTGGGATTTGACCCGAAAGGGGTATGTAAAACAAAATGGCCAGCAATAGCAGCAAAACTTTGCGTTGAGTTAATAGCATAAAAGTGGAGTGATTGTGCATTAGAGCCAGTTTTTGGTAACAAGAAAAAGCAGGCCGAAAATAAAAATGAAGGTGGCCGAAATAAGGTGTAGCAGGCTCGAAAGGATGATATTTTTACGTGTAAGGTTCATGCTGATACCGGCAATTGACCAGGCAAACCCACCTGCAACCAGTAAAAGTGGCATGAGGCTTTCAAAAGGACTCAGGTAGGAAGCTGTCATCCCGATGATCAGGGTGTTGATGCCGGCTGCTATGCCCATAATCACAAATTTTACATAGCTATCAAAGGAAAACAGCCGTGCCCCTTTCCTGATTTTAAAGGCTTCGATAAACATCCGAACCGAAACTGCACCTAATATTCCAAAAACCACCAGGCGGAAATTATCTGCAAAAAGGTGCATGAATGTTTCTCCAAGGCTTATGCCGATATAATACATAATGCCCTGTATGAGACCAAACACGATGGCATGAAACACATTT
>CAYTUA010000478.1:0-3426 GCA_964440855.1 uncultured Lentimicrobiaceae bacterium | reverse complement strand
ACCTTTGCCCACATGTATTTCCGTAACGGTATTAAGCAGGCTGGTGGCCTGATTGATGGAATCGTCGCAATGCATCAGGTTGAGCTTGCTGTTTTCGCCCAATACAATGAGGTTGCGGCTTTGCACAAAAATATTCTCTTCCAG
Source organism: uncultured Lentimicrobiaceae bacterium (assembly GCA_964440855.1). Lineage (GTDB taxonomy): Bacteria > Bacteroidota > Bacteroidia > Bacteroidales > F082 > CALAZZ01. The sequence goes on along the minus strand of CAYTUA010000478.1, from coordinate 3,282 downwards.
GTCAACCATTTTAATGATTTGCAGCGTTTTATCCATTTCAACGCCGTCGGGCACATAGATAAATACGCCATCCTGAGCCAGGGCTGTGTTGATGCTTACAAAACCATTCGCTGTATTGTCGGCAATTTCACCGTAGTATTTTTCAAAAAGCTCGGGATAGGCTTTCATGGCAGCACTGAAACTGCCCATAATCACCCCATTGGGATAGGTATGCAATTCGCCGTTTTTACTAAAATGCCATCCGTTGAGCATGGAAATGATATCGGAATTGAAGTTGTGCACATCGCACTGAAACATTTCTTCAATATCCCTGTCGGCCTGTGCCGGTTTCAGGTAGTATTTAAAAGACTCCTCAAGCAGTGCTTCCAGGTCGGTATGCCGCCATTGCTCGATGGTGGAATCAGGGAAGCCACTTTGTTTGAAAGCGATCATGGCCGATTCGCGCAATCGGCTTACCTTTTCAATGTCGTGGGCCGCAATAATTCCTTTATCCCGCTCAAAAAGCCCGATAAGCATTTCGTCGAGCATTTTATATTTTTCTATTGTTTCTTTCATTGCAAATCGTTGTCTGTATTCCCTTTAATTTCGATACATGCAGGCGTGTTTCCAGCTAAACAAGTTCCTCTTGTTTGATCCATTCATAGCCTTTGGCTTCGAGCTCGAGTGCCAGGTTTTTGCCTCCTGATTTCACAATTTTCCCATCGAAAAGCACATGCACAAAATCGGGCTGGATGTATTCGAGCAAACGCTGGTAATGCGTAATAATGACAAATGCATTTTCATCCGACCTGAGCTGATTTACACCGCGGGCAACTACTTTCAGCGCATCAATATCCAATCCCGAGTCGGTTTCGTCAAGAATACCCAATGTAGGCTCGAGAAGTGCCATCTGAAAAATTTCATTCTTCTTTTTCTCACCACCCGAAAAACCTTCATTCACAGAGCGGTTGGTCAGCTTGTCGTGAATATCAACCAGCTTTTTCTTCTCTTCCAGCAGCTTGAGCAATTCGCCAGCCGACATAGGAGGCAAGCCGCGGAATTCCCTTTGGGCATTGATGGCCGTGCGCATAAAATTAACCATACTAACACCGGGAATTTCAACCGGGTATTGAAAACTCAGGAAGATACCTTCGTTGGCACGCTTTTCCGCCTCCAGATCATTGATGTTTACATCCTTATACCAAATTTCACCTTTGGTAATCTCGTAGCCTTCGCGGCCGGTAATGGCAGCTGCAAGGGTACTTTTGCCGGAGCCATTAGGCCCCATAATGGCATGCACCTCGCCCTTGTTCACCCCCAGGTTTAATCCTTTTAAAATTTCCTTGCCGTCAATTTCAACATGCAGGTTTTTTATGTTTAGTAACATGTGATTTTATTATTTAAGTGTTTGCTCAATTCCTCAATTTGATTTAAAATGCAGCTTATCCTACGCTGCCTTCCAGTGTGATAGACAATAATTTTTGCGCTTCAACAGCAAATTCCATGGGCAGTTTGTTCAGCACTTCCTTGGCATAACCGTTGACAATCAACCCGATGGCTTTTTCTGTGTCAATACCGCGTTGGTTACAATAGAAGAGTTGGTCTTCTGAAATTTTGGAAGTGGTGGCTTCGTGTTCGATAATACTCGACTGGTTGCCGGCATTGATGTAGGGAAAAGTGTGTGCCCCACATTTATCGCCCAGAAGCAGGGAGTCGCATTGCGAAAAGTTCCGCGAATTGATGGCCCCCGGCAATATCTTCACCAGTCCGCGGTAGCTGTTGTTGCTTTTGCCGGCCGAAATGCCTTTGCTGATGATGGTGCTGCGTGTATTACGGCCAATGTGAATCATTTTTGATCCCGTGTCGGCTTGCTGCAAATTATTGGTTACGGCTACCGAGTAAAACTCACCGATGGAATTGTCGCCCATCAAAATGCAACTGGGGTATTTCCACGTAATGGCAGAGCCTGTTTCGACCTGTGTCCAGGAAATTTTTGAGTTTTTCCCTTTGCAGAGCCCACGTTTGGTTACGAAATTGTACACCCCGCCTTTACCTTGTTTATTGCCCGGGTACCAGTTTTGAACGGTAGAATATTTTACTTCGGCATTATCCAGGGTAATAATTTCAACAATGGCTGCATGCAGCTGGTTTTCGTCGCGCATGGGGGCTGTGCAGCCTTCCATGTAACTCACATAGCTGCCTTCTTCGGCAACAATCAGTGTGCGCTCAAACTGCCCGGTATTGGCCGAGTTGATGCGGAAATACGTTGACAATTCAAGCGGACAGCGCACACCTTTGGGGATGTAGCAAAACGAACCATCGCTGAAAACAGCCGAATTTAATGCTGCATAATAGTTGTCGGTGTAGGGCACAACCGATCCCATGTATTTTTGCACAAGTTCGGGATGCTCGCGTACGGCCTCACTGAACGAACAAAAAATAATGCCGTGCTTCGACAAAGTATCCTGAAAGGTGGTTTTTACCGAAACGCTGTCAATAACAGCATCCACAGCCACGCCCGTAAGCTTTTTCTGCTCATCAAGCGAAATACCCAGCTTGTTGAATGTTTCAATCAATTCGGGGTCCACCTCATCGAGGCTCGTCCGTTCCTTTTTTCTTTTTTGGGGAGGCTAGTAGATAATATCCTGAAAATCAATTTTTGGATAATGTATATGGGCCCATTCAGGCTCCTTCATTTTTTGCCAGTGCCTGAATGCCCGCAGGCGAAACTCCAGCATCCATTCGGGCTCCTCTTTTTTGGCTGAGATAAAGCGGATCGTATTTTCATCAAGGCCCCTGGGCGCCATATCAGTTTCAATATCTGTAAAGAAACCAAACTTATAATCCCCCTGGGTTACCTCGTCGAGTATAGCATTGTTGGGGTTAGTTTCCATTGTAAATTACTATTTAGAACATTTATAAATAACACGGCAAAGATAAAAAAAATAATAGGTTTGAATGCCTGTTTGCTTACGGATAAAGAACATAAGTCTGGTGGCAATTGTTCGATCTGTGTGGGCATTTTATATGGGTAGGTGACGGTTGAAATTAGGTGCCTCGTCCTGAAATAGATTTACACATATTGAAAACAGAGACTCATAACAGTTTTACAATAATTCATAAAATCTTAAAAATCATAGTTGTAAAAAAGCCACTCCGCCAATTGGCGGAGTGGGGGCTATAGTCCGCGCCTCGCACTCTTTATCTTGCCTTACAAGAACATGCTTGCCGTCGAAAACAACCTTCTTTTTTCACCTAAGATTCAATCCGTTGATTTCGTTAAATTTGTCGGCCAAATAGTAA
>CAYTUA010000477.1:0-13837 GCA_964440855.1 uncultured Lentimicrobiaceae bacterium | reverse complement strand
TTAGGTCTAAAATTTAAAATATTTTCCATCCAAGCGATACCATAAAGCCCGATGGCCTTGAATCCATAATGATGGGATTTCCATCCGGGCCATCAACTTCGCCAATTAGCTTGTTTAGTCCAATGAAATATTGAATATCCAAGGCAAACATCAAAACATCGGCACCAACGCCAAACTGAAATCCCCATTGGAAATCGCCGATATCAGCATCTTTGATCAGGCCAACCGATTCAAGCGGCTTCACTTCCTTATCCAATATCAGGGTGGCCGTTGGGCCAGCCATGGCACGCACATTGGCCAGTTTGAGGTCAATCAATCTCACTCCAAGATACAAGGGTATCTGGATGTTTTTCATTGTTATCTCATCTTCCACAGGTCCGCTTATCCCATCCTCCAATGTGAAACCAGGGCTTCTGAAAATAGATCCAGAAGTATAATAGTTGATTTCGGGTTGCAGATAAACCTTTTCGCCAAGGCGCACAAATGCGCCAAATAACAAATTGCTTTTCAAATCCGTAGTAATATCACTTTTGTCACTTGAAAGCTTGTTGGTGGTATAGCCAATTTTCGGGCCAAAACTAATTCCTTGTGCCATGATTACACTTCCCAGTAAAACAAGGGCACTGATTAAAATGGTCTTTTTCATAAATGAGGTTTTTAAGTTAGTGGGCAAATTTACAACAACACCCAAAAGAATCCTATTTTTAGCAGATAAATTATCAACAGCAGACAATGAAAAACTTACAAGCAGGCACCGCATTCGTTTGTTTGATTTATCGTATTTTTACCGCTATATATCCCATAAACGAATGAAACTAAAAATTATTTTTCTCTTATTGTGTTTCGGCTTGTCGGTTAGTGCTGCGGCCCAGACAAAAGCTTTTCAATTTGGATTTAAAGTTGCCCCCAATATGGGCTGGGTTAAGCCGGATGCCACTGATTATGAACGCGTAGGCACCAGCGCAGGTTTTAACTGGGGATTCACAGGCGAATTTTTCCTCATGGAAAACTATGCCTTTAATACCGGTTTCAATGTGATTTACCTCAATGGCGGTTACAGCTATCCGGATATCAGGACCATGGCTTCGTCAGCAAGTGCCAGCATTGGATTGCTCGAGCGCGAATTGCGTACGCAGTATTTGCAAATACCCGCCATTTTAAAAATGAAAACCAATGATTTCAATGGCTTGCGAATCTACGGTCAAGTAGGTTTTGGCATGGGGTTCCTGCTCAGGGCCAAGGCAGATGACATTTTTATACCCAACCAGGGCCTGGCCGAGACTGATAAAAGAAAAGATGTAAAAAACCAGCTCAGGCCAACACGCGAATCGCTGATCATTGGTGCAGGTGTCGAAATTCCGCTCGGCGGCTCAACCTACCTTACCGGTGGTTTGCTTTTTGACAACGGTTTTATTGACATCCTGAAAGACCAGAACAGGGTTGAGCCTACTGTGGCAAAAAATGCCATTACCAATTTCATTGAATTACAAATCAGCCTGTTATTTTAGAAAGTGAAAATTGCATTAGCACAACTGAATTACCATATTGGAAATTTTGAAGGCAATACCGGAAAAATAATCCAAGCCGTCAGCAAGGCAACCGAACAAGGCGCTGATCTGGTGGTTTTTGCCGAATTGGCCATTTCGGGCTATCCACCACGCGATTTTCTTGAGTTTGATGATTTTATATTCCGTTGCGAAAAAGCCGTAAGAGAAATTGCCACTTCCTTTCCGCACACCGGCATCATCCTTGGCAGTCCTGTTCGAAACACCAGCGGAAAAGGAAAGCCCCTCTTTAATGCTGCCCTCTTTTTGTATGAGGGAAAAATGCAAGCTTTTCACAAAGCACTTTTACCCAATTATGATGTGTTTGATGAATACCGCTATTTTGAACCATCCAAAACCTTCGATCTGCTTCACTTTAAAGGCCAAAAGATAGCCCTGACCATCTGCGAAGACATATGGGATGTAGGCAACAACCCCCTCTACACCATCAACCCCATGGAGGAATTAATCGGGCAAAAGCCAGATTTAATGATCAATATTGCTGCATCACCTTTCAACTACAACCAAGCCGAAAAGCGCAAGCACATCTTACGCGAAAATGTGACGAAATACAACATCCCTTTGCTGTATGTGAATCAGGTTGGCGCCCAAACCGAACTGCTTTTTGATGGAGGCACCATGGCTTTTGCTGCCGATGGCCACCTCTATAAAAGCCTGCCATTTTTCGAAGAAGGTATTGATGTTTTCGATACAGTATCACTTATTGATACAAAAAGTAAGATTGACAAGCAGCAGATTCCATCCAAGATGCAACTGATCCATGATGCACTTGTGATGGGCATTCGTGATTATTTTACCAAGCTTGGGTTTTCAAAAGCCATCTTGGGCCTTTCGGGCGGGATAGATTCAGCTGTAACCGCCGCACTTGCGGTGGAAGCACTGGGCGCCAAAAATGTTACCGGCCTGCTGATGCCATCACAGTATTCATCAGGCCATTCGGTGGACGACGCTGTGCAATTGGCCAAAAACCTGGGCATACCACACGAAACCATCCCTATAGCTGATTTGTATGCGTGTTTTGATCAGGCCTTAAAACCCCATTTCAAGGATTTGCCTTTCAACCTGACAGAAGAAAATATACAAGCACGCATCCGTGGGGTTTTATTGATGGCATTCTCCAATAAATTTGGAAATATCCTGTTGAATACCAGTAATAAAAGTGAAGCTGCGGTAGGCTATGGCACCCTTTATGGTGATATGAATGGCGGCCTTTCGGTCTTGGGCGATGTTTATAAAACAATGGTTTTTGAACTGGCGCATTACATCAACCGCCACCGTGAACTTATTCCACTAAACAGCATCACCAAGCCCCCTTCGGCGGAATTGCGTCCCGATCAGCGCGATAGCGACAGCCTGCCGGATTACGAAATTCTTGATGAGATTCTTTTCCAATACATCGAAGAGCGCAAAGGGCCCAATGAGCTGGTTGCGGCTGGTTTTGACAAAACAGTGGTGAACAGGATTTTGAAAATGGTGAATACTACCGAATTCAAGCGTCAGCAAACACCGCCCATACTCAGGATTTCGCCCAAGGCCTTTGGCATGGGCAGGTTGATGCCCATCGTAGCAAAGTATTTGGGTTAGTTATTAATCATATTTTACCTTTCATCTATGCAAGAAGTTGTACCCATAGCCATGCCCGGCACACACCAAAAGTTCCTGGCCTATTTCAAAGGTTTAAACATCGACAGGCAAACCAACATATTGGACGTAGGCGCCGGCCACGGGGCATTTACCAAAACCTTGCATGAAATGGGCTATAAGGTCGTAGCTTGTGACCTTTTTCCTGAAATTTTTAATTATAAGGAGGTGGATTGCATCAAAACAGATATCACCAGCCATTTTCCGTTTCCAGACAACAGTTTTGATATGGCCATTGCCATCGAAGTGAGTGAACACATCAACGACCATGAAGTTTTTTTTAGCGAATTGAACAGAATTATCAAACCCGGTGGAGCCCTTTATTTATCCACCCCCAATATACTTTCGCTCAAATCGCGTCTCAGATTTCTTTTTCAGGGATTCTATTATAGTTTTAAACCGCTGGAAATGAATAATTATGATGGTTTGCAGCATGTGGCATCACGCACACTGGACCAGTACAACTATATTGCTATAAAAAATGGATTCGGTCCGGCCGTTTATGACATCGACAGGCAGCAAAGCACTTCCATCTGGCTTATGGTGCTGCTGATGCCTTGGATATGGTTGCACGCTTTGATAAAAAATGTGCCCCCCATCCACAACAACAAAAAACTATTACTGGGGCGTCTGCTTTTCCTGTGTTTCCCGAATCAAAAAGGCAAGGCTTAACCATAAAACCGAACCCAATGGCAGCTAAGTGGCAAACGCGCACCGAACTCCTGATTGGCAGCGAAAAATTGCAAAAACTAAAAGCAAGCCATGTGCTTGTGGCCGGGCTGGGCGGTGTTGGCGCTTATGCAGCCGAACAGCTGGCAAGGGCTGGTATTGGCAAGCTCACCATTGTTGATGGGGATGTTGTTCACGCCAGCAACCGCAACCGCCAACTGATAGCCCTCAGCAGTACGCAGGGGCAGTCCAAAAGCGATATTATGGCTAACCGCCTGCGTGATATCAACCCGGAAATTGAACTGGAAGTGGTAAGCCATTATATCAAAGACCAAGCCTTGCTTGATGTACTCGATGGCCCATATGATTTTGTGATTGATGCCATTGACACCCTGGCCCCAAAGGTGTATCTGCTATATCACGCTTACAATAAGGGTTTGAAGGTGGTCAGTTCGATGGGCGCAGGAGGCAAACTCGACCCTGCTCAAGTACAGGCTGTTGACATAGCCGAAACCAACAATTGCCGCCTGGCCTATTATATCCGCAAAAAACTGCATAAGCTGGACGTTTGGACAGGCATCACAGCTGTGTATTCTCCTGAACCCGTTTCCAAAATGGCGGTTGTTGAATCCTTGGGTGAATTCAACAAACGCTCTACTGTTGGCACCATCTCTTATATGCCTGCTATTTTTGGATGCATATGTGCAAGTGTTGTACTAAGGGATTTATTATCTTAGCCACTCATAAATTTAATTATTCAAGTAATATGAAAAAAGTTCTACTGCTGGTTTGTTTGTGGCCTTTAATAATGCACAGCCAAAATCAACTCACCTACCAACTTCCCCCTCAGGGAATAATTGATTTGGTAGATGCCCCATCAACACCCTCCATGAGCATAAGCCCAAACAACAGCCACATACTGCTGCTCGACAGGCCTGAATTGCCTTCCATCAGCGATTTGGCAGCCGAGGAATTACGCATTGGAGGCATCCGCATCGACCCGGCCACCAATGGCCGCAGCCGGTCGGGCTATAGCATTGATATGACTTTAACAGATATCACCGGCAAACAAATGCGGAAAGTTGGTGGCCTGCCGATCAACCCCAAAATTCGCAATGCGAGCTGGTCGCCCGACGAAAATTATATCGCCTTTACCAACACAACAGACAATGGGATTGAAATATGGATGGTGGATGTGCTCACTGCCGAAGCACAAAAACTGCCCTTACCCCATCTGAATGATGCCATGGGTAGCAGCATGAGCTGGCTTTCCGACAGCAAAAGAATCATTTTCAAAGCCATACCAGCCGACAGGCCTGATGCCCCGGCAGCACCAAAAGTGGCTGATGGCCCTGTTATACAACAATCACTTGGCCAAAAGGCTGCCGTGAGGACTTATCAGGATCTATTGAGCAGCCCTTACGAAGAAGCCCTGTTTGATTATTACACCACCGCCCAACTTGTGGTCAGCGATATTTATGGCAATGCCATGCCATTGGGCGAACCTGGCATCATTTGGTGGTTCAGTCCCTCGCCTGATGGACAGTATATTTTTGTGAATAACATTCAAAAGCCTTATTCCTATATCGTGCCTTACAGCCGCTTTCCCCAGCAATATCAAATCATAAATCTGGAAGGTGAAGTTGTGCGAAACCTTGCCGAAATTCCCCTTGCCGATAACATTCCCCAGGGTTTTGATGCTGTGCGCAAAGGCCCCCGCAGCCTGTCGTGGCGATCAGACGCTCCCGCCACTTTATTTTGGGCCGAAGCCATTGATCAAGGCGACCCGGCCATTGAATCCACTCACCGCGATCAGGTTTTCTATCTGGAAGCCCCATTTAATGATGAGCCTATTGCCAGTTTTAAACTCGAAAGGCGTTATGCAGGCATCAGCTGGGGAAAAGATGATTATGCACTTTTAAGCGAATACTGGCGCCGCAACCGCCGATCAGTAACTTATTCGTTCAATCCGGGTGATTTGGCCCAGGAACCAAACGTTGTTTTTGACCGCTCAACAGAAGACCGTTACAATGATCCGGGAAGGCCCCTCATGGTGAACAACGAATATGGTTTTAACGTGATGCAGTTTGATGCTGAGGGCACAAAAATTTTCCTGTCAGGGCAGGGTGCTTCTCCCGATGGAAACTTTCCATTTCTCCATGCTTATCACATCCAATCTGGTAAAAGCAATCCGGTTTGGCAATGCGAAGCACCTTATTACGAATATGTTGTAAGATTGTTAGAAACAGAAGAAGGACTTCTGATCACGCAGCGCGAATCAACAGAAATGAACCCGAATTACTATTTGCGCCATCTTGGCGATAATACGCTGACCCAAATCACCGATTTCCCGGATCCCTTTGCCGCTTTGCAAAGCCTTCAGAAGGAGGTAATTCATTATGAAAGAAAAGATGGCATCCCGCTTAACGGAACCCTCTATTTGCCCGAAGGATTCAAGCCCGGAACAGATGCGCCCCTGCCCACTTTGCTGTGGGCCTATCCACGCGAATTCAAAAGCAGCGATGCAGCAGGACAAGTAAGCGGATCGCCCTACACCTATACCCGCATGGGGGCCAGCTCGCCCATTGTGTTGGCCACACAAGGCTATGCCGTGCTCAACAACGCCAGCTTCCCCATTGTAGGCGAAGGAGATAATGAACCCAACGATACCTTTGTTGAACAATTAGTTGCCAATGCTGAAGCAGCCATCAACAAGCTGGTTGAAATGGGGGTATCCGATCCCGAACGCATAGCCGTTTCAGGGCATTCCTATGGCGCCTTTATGACGGCTAATTTGCTGGCACATTCCGATCTGTTTGCTACGGGAATTGCACGCAGCGGCGCTTACAACCGCAGCCTTACACCATTTGGTTTTCAGGGCGAAGAAAGGACCTACTGGCAATCGCCCGACATTTACAATACCATGTCCCCATTTATGCATGCCGACAAAATTCAGGTTCCCATCTTGTTGATACATGGGGCTGATGACAACAACTCAGGCACCTTCCCCTTACAAAGCGAACGCTTTTACGATGCCCTGCGTGGCCATGGGGCAACTGCCCGACTGGTGATGCTGCCCCACGAAAGCCACGGCTATCGGGCCCGCGAATCGGTGCTGCACATGCATTGGGAGTGGATCAACTGGCTGGATAAATATGTGAAGAACAGAACAGAACTTTAATTGAAATACTTTTTCAACTTCACCTCGAAAACCAAAATCAGCGGCCTGGCCTATTGCTTTGCCTGAAATTTGAGTCTTTTAAAATCTTACTGCTGCTTCGTCTATGGTGCTTCAATCTATTGAAAACACTATATTTGCAATGAATTATGCATTACAAACAAAACCAAATTATGAAAAGAAAAATTCTATGGCTCAGCCTGTCGGCAATTGTTGGTGTACTCTTTTTTACACAATGTCAAAAAGAAAGTGAAGAAAAGTACCATTACGATTTTAAATTCATCACCGAAAACTATAAGCCTCTCAATTACAGTCTTGATGGCAAAATTACCGGACTCGCACCTGAATTGCTTGGGGAGATTTGTGATCAATTAAACATCCCTTTCAATCCTACCATAATGCCCTGGAATGAAGGCTATGATATGGCCCTGAACACGGAAAATGCAGTGCTGTTTTCAACTGCATTGAATGCTGAACGTAAAAACCAGTTCAAATGGGCCGGTCCGATAGCAGCCTTGGAGTGGACTTTTTACGCCAAGGCTCAGAATCATTTGCAATTACAATCGCTTGATGATGCCCGGCAAGTTGGCGCCATTGGGGTAATTCAGGATTATGCGATGGAGCAATATTTGTTGGGGGAGAATTTCACCAATTTGGTGTATTGCACTGACAACGAAGATGCATTCCAAAAATTATTGCAGGGCGAAATCGACCTGTTTCCTTCTGACAAGGTAACAGCTGAAGCTGCCTTGGATTTACTGCGGATTAGCATCTTCAGCCTGAAAGAAGTGCTGCCCATTCGCACCGAAATGATTTATTTTGCTTTTAACAAAATGGTGCCGGATGATGTTGTTGCTGATATTCAAAATGAGATTGACAAACTCAAAAAAAGTGGGTTTGTCAGGGAATTGCATCAAAAATACTTGGGCACTTCCCATTTTCCGGGTATTCTGCAAATTTATACTGAAGATTATCCACCCCTGACTTTTTTAAACAACTATGGCGAAGTAAGCGGCTTTGGTGCCGATCTTGTGAAGGAAATCATGAAACGCAACGGGATTTATGCCGATATAAAATTATCAACCTGGAGCAACGGCTATGAGCTGGCTTTGCACAATCCCAATTTTTGTCTCTTTACCATGGACCGCACTGAAATCAGGGAAAACCTGTTTCAATGGGTTGGCCCTATAGGGACAAACGCTACTTATTTTTATACCAAAGCAGGCTCAGGCATCAGCATCAACAGCATGGACGATGCTCGCAACCTGGGATCAGTTGGTACTGTAAGCTCATGGTTTTCTGACCAGTATTTGCGCGACTTGGGCTTCACCAACCTGGTTTCGGATGAGGACCCGGGGGCGATGACAAAAAAGCTCATGCAAGGCGAGGTGGATGCTTTTGTTTGTTCAGAAGTAACCTTCCCTACTATCTTGCGCGAACAGGGATATGTTTACGAACAGATAGTTCCGTCATTCACATTGATGTCGTCAGATTATTATGTTTCATTTTCGAGAAGCACTGATGAATCATTTGTGGGCCAGTGGCAAATTACCCTGGATGCTATGAAAGCTGATGGGACCTATGATGCGATATACAGCCGGTGGTTTCCGAATTAAACAGTCGGTGTTTAAATTAATGATGTTCCGCACAAGCTGTAAACGACTCTGGCTTGTGTTATCAACCTGTTATTCATTATTTACTCTGGTGTAAGATATTTTTTGCGCGAGGTGCGGACTATGGCCCCCCAACACCCGCCAGGGGGCTTTCAGCTCGACTAAGTGTGAACAAATGGTGAAGTACCGATCCCAAAACCAAAACCTATACTTCACTTCACACCGCGCAGAAGCCCCCGATTTCGGAGGTTTGGGGGCATTAAAAACCGTAACCCATACCCAAAATCATCAAATAATCCGTCAACCAATTTCAGGTCGAAACACCTTCCATCAGGACCGGGTAAAAGCTTTGCAAACAATTAGTTTTCAAGCACAATAAGCGTTTTGTTGAAGCCTGGTTTCACATCAATGGCACAAGATGAAAAGCGGGGCGGCCCGAAAGGCGTATAATCATTGCTGAATGCAGCAGGTTCCTTGGGTGGGCCGTAAAACTTACGGTCGAGTTCGCCATTGCCGTTCAAATCGTGGTAAACTGTTATCGCATAGTTGCCTGGTGACAGATTGAAAGTAAAAGTGAGCTGTGCTTTGGTAGCGGCTTTGCTTTGTTTATGCAAATGCGTTTTTGCAAAACCCGCTTCATCATAAATCCGCACAACCACCTCCTTGCCCGAAAGATCCTTAATTTGCGTAACTTCTACTTCGAGCAGGGTTTTTTCAGGTTCACTGAATGATCCCAACAAAACAGCTGCTGAAACCATTAATAAATAAAACAATACACTTTTTATTCGATACATTGTATGCTGATTTGTTTTCTGCTGAAATCCTTTTCCAGTATTTCAATTGGTGACTTACTGCTGTAGCAACAAGCTGCTTAACCCATATCTAATGCTGAGCAACTGTTATGCCCAATTTCTTCTAAAACAGAACAAATAAATTTTGCTGCCAACTATTAGCCTTCTTATCCACATGGCTAATGAAAATTATAAATTAAGTTTATATCTTTCTATAGATTAGAGCAAATATAAATGAATTCTACTGACCAGCATTTTTAAACACAGCAATTTTAGATATAAAAATAAGGCAAGACAAATATTTTCAAATCAGAAAGACTCATTTTACTTCCTCCAGTCCATCGCTGTGGCGGGCAAAACGGCCCTTTTCCTTTGGGTGCGCCTGGTCGTGGCGGGGCCAGGGCCAGCCGCCAAAACCATCTTTCTGGTAGTCGGAAAAGGCCTCCCGGATTTCGGCCTGGGTATTCATTACAAAAGGACCATGCTGCACAAGTGGCTCATGAATGGGCCTCCCTTGCAGCATTACTATAAAATTTTCTCCCTGGCCGCTAAGCACCTCCAGAGGCTCATCTGACTTAACCTCAATGGCTTGTCCTGCTTCAACCTCAACACCATTGAGCATAATGGAAGAGCCACGATAGAAATACAAGCAGCGATTGGCCTGTTCGCTGGCCTGAGGAATAAGGCAGTAAGCACCCTGTTCGAAATGCATATTCCAGATAGCAACCTCATTTTCAGGATCAGCTGCCCAGGAATCCGGTGCCGGATCGAGGGCTTTGATACCGCCCCATTCACCGGCTATCAGGGTAATGGTGGTTTTTTTGCCGTCCTTATCCGTTATTTGGTGTTGCGGAATATCCTCGGCCCAAAGCATTTTAAAATGGGGTTCCACCATCTTTTTCGCTGCCGGCAGATTGAGCCAAACCTGAAAAAGCTCCAGGGGGTTGTCTTGATCTGTTTTGAGCAGCGGAAACATTTCGCTGTGCTGCAAGCCCGATCCTGCAGTCATCCATTGCACATCGCCACCACCGTAGCGACCCGCCTGTCCGTGCGAGTCGGCATGGTCCACCATACCTTGTGTAACGATGGTTACGGTTTCAAAACCCCGGTGCGGATGGGCCGGAAAGCCTGGAATTTTGTCGCCATGATACATGCGCCAGGACAAATCCGGATCGAAATCCTGCCCGATTTGTCGTCCGCTGAGCGATGCTTTGGGTTCCATTTTTTCATTTCCGGGCGGATAGTGGTCCTGATGGTGGGCACAAAAAATAAAAGGATTGTTTACAGGCCACATAAAGCTGAGTGGCTTGAGACTTAGGATGGTATCTTGATTCATAGTTGAATAATGATATTGATGTAAGTTATGCACCAAAGATAATCATTCGTTAGACAATTGATGTTTCCGTTGCATCATTCTGGCATTTTTGCATCGATTATTCCACAATTAGTTGGGTTTATTGACTAATCTATAACAAAAGTCATGCATCCAAACTTTGTGGTTATATTGCTTATTTACAGTTATATGAAAATCATTTTACCTCTACGAACCAACACTTCAATATCAAAAATTACAATATTCAGGTAATTCTGTACGTTATTACGATATAAACCCGGGCGACACCATTTGAAAGGTCTGCCGGAATTTTTTGTGTAAGACAATAGCACGTCTGGCGTCGCCCACAAAACAAAAAAAATATGAAGAGAAAAATTGTTTTAGTTACAACCTTAACCTTTTTATTCATGGCATTCAGTGCCTGCAAAAAGGATGACGACCCTGACGGGCCATCAAATGGCCAAAAAGGTCAGGTTATGTTAGAAGTTACAGATGCACCCATTGACGATGCAAAAGTTGAAGGTGTTTTTGTTACCGTGACAGATATTAAGGTGGATGGAAAATCAGTTGAAGGCTTTTCCAAAACCACCATTGACCTTATGGCCTACCAAAATGGCAACACCAAAAGCCTTGGAACATTTGAAATGGATGCAAAATCCTATAGCACGATTCAACTGATACTTGATAATGACCAGGATGAAAATGGCAATTCACCCGGTTGTTATGTAAGGGAATCGGAAGGCGCGAAACACAAATTGTCATCCGCTTCCTCCAGCGAGGTGAATATGAACTACGCCTTTACAAATGAATCTTCACAGACAAACAGTCTTGTTATGGACTTTGATCTGCGAAAGACCATCAAAAGACAGTCAAGCGGAGAAAGTGAATATGCATTTGTTTCATCAGCCGAGCTCAACAGTGCCGTACGGGTTGTTAGCAAAAACAAAACAGGCATTATTCAAGGCAATTGCAACGACACCTTCAGCAATAGCGATATGGTTGTCGTGTATTCCTACAAAAAAGGAAGCTATGACAGAAACACCGAAATGCAGGGTTCAGCGCAAAGTGGACTCACATTTCACAATGCTGTAAACAGTGCCAAGGTTGATGCCAATGGCGATTTTGAGTTGCACTTCCTCGAAGAAGGGGAATACGAAATTCACTTTGCTGCCTATGAGCATAACCAGGAATCAGGTGAGATGGAATTGTCGGGCACCTTGTTGGTTGATGTATTGTCTTCAATCAATCTGGGATCAATCTCTGTGGGCGCATCGGCCAGTGTAACAGCCAATGTGTTGGTTACCGGCATTTTGCCATAAAGTTTCCTCAGCATTATTATTTAAAAAAGTTGTCTCATAATGGGGCAACTTTTTTTTATTCTCAAAGTAGGCGAACACCAATGGCACCATACCTTGAAGTGGAAAAGACTGTATCGCTTGCTCAAAATGAAACGCCTGGAAAGAAAAATATACGGCAGTTTATAAAAAAATACGAACATTACCCCATTGCATCCATGCCGTCCCGGTATTTTCTTTGCATCGTAAAATTTTAAAAACCTCTAAGCTATGAAAAAATTAATCTTTACTTCTTCAATTATTATTTTATTGGCTTTAAGCGCTGTAGCCGATGAAAACTGGAACATTTTTTACTGGAACAACCAGATAAATCCCAGCATCAATGTGCAAAGTGAGCTGGCTGTTGCTCCTGATGGCACCCTCTACCTGGCCGAATTGGATTATACAGATATCTATGAAACCGGCATTACTTATGTACATGTGCGTTCTTACGACATCAGCCAATGGACTACTGACAATTTCTCACAGAATGGCTGGGAAACCGTGGGGCAATTGATGCACCTCAATATGCCCAACAATGAAGTCCATATCGATTTTGCCATCACACCCGACAACCAGCTTTATGTAGGCATGCAGGATTCTATCTTCTGGTATGATGCTTCGGCCAGTCTGTGGCAATCCTATTATGTGCCTGATTATATAGGGGGCATGATGGTGGACGAAAGTGGCAGGCTGCTCATACTGCAATCGGTTGACATCAGTTCCAATCACCGCTTTTTAATTACAGAATTCGAAGCCGGTAACCTGACTGAGGTGGCCACCATAAGCTATGATTTTCCTGCCGGCGTAATCCTCTATCCGCGTATACTGAACGAAGCCAACCGCATTTTTCAGCTTGATGGCATCTTTTATGTATCCATTGCAAGGGCTTCCACACACCAGAATTATTACTTCAAAGGCAATGCTTCAGATGGTTTTGTGCAACTATCAGAACACTTCAACCACCTCAACCTAAGCTCAATGGTTATAAGCCCGCAAGGGGAAATCATCATTTCGCACCGGGGTGCCAGTGCACCATATACCCTGGAATTAAAGACATACGATTTTGATTTGGACGATTGGGTGGCATTCGATATGGAGGGTCTGCATGTTGGTGCTGCCCATGCCAATCACCTGGCATACGACCGTCAGGGCAGACTGACATTTACTTATAGTGGTGAATTTAATCTGGGCTTTGTTTACAGGTATGGCGACAATGGGTGGGAACATATTGGGCCTGTTGATGCGCTTGGCATTGCCCATATGCCAAAACTGGCTTTTGATTTGAACAACAGCCTTTTCCTGATGCATGGAATTGGTGCAGGTGCTACGCCCTTGGTGGTGCGCCGCTATGTGGACGAAACCACTTCAGTGGCTGATTTTAAGCACAACTTTTCTCTGCAATTATATCCAAATCCTGCCAAAAGCCATTTTACCATTGATCTTTCAAACAGCCCGATGGAGCTAAATGCAGCTATCATGAGCCTGTTTGATAACAAAGGCCAATTCATCAGGCAATGGCAGCATTTGCAGTATAAAACAACAATTGATGTAACTGATTTACCACAAGGTTTGTACTCGGTTGTTGTACAAGACGGCCAGCACAAATTCACTCAAAAAATTGTTTTGCAATAAGTTAGAGGCATATCCCTGTAAGGATTATTAAATTCTTACAGGGATATGTATATTTTGTCCACTGATTCTGCAAATGAG
>CAYTUA010000476.1:0-12533 GCA_964440855.1 uncultured Lentimicrobiaceae bacterium | reverse complement strand
TAAAGTTCGTCCTTAGCAAAAAGGCGAACCCATCATGTATCCGTATTTTGTGAAATACGCCCAAACTCCGGTTTTTCAATACCGTTCCATTGGAAAGGTCAATTGAATACAATTCGTTTCCCAAAAAAGTATAGAACTGCTCCCGGGCATCGTCTTTCAGTATTTTCCTATTCCACTTGGTGTTGTTATGATAGGATATTTCAACCGCCCTTTTGATGTTCTCACCACCGTAATGCATTTCAATAATCCCGTGTGGATGGTTAAAGAACACAAGCGAATCATAGTAGGCCATCATGAATTGAGGCATTGGCAAAAACAAGTAGTATTTGTCAAAATACATGCTTACTTTAGGATGCAACATGTCTTTATCCCTACGTGTCCACCTTATTGATGCGTTCATTTCGTTTACCCGCTGTAGTTGAAATTCTGACCTGAAAGGATGAACACTTTTGTCCGATGTTTCAACTGAATAAAAATTGTTTTGATACCCTTCCCTTAAAGTCTCTTGAAAATAAATCCTATTAGCTGACCTAAATAAACACGACTCCATAATATCCCTGAAACGGCCGTTTTCCACCGGGTATCCGGTTACGATATTGGTTTCATTAATTATAATTTGAAATGTAGTATCCATTGTAGTAAGGTGGCACTTGAGGAGACAATCCTTATAAATACCTGTTGGTATCATTCCTTGGGGAAGTGGGTATGTGAGCAAGGTGCTAAAAGTCAGGTCAGCCAATGTAAGCATATAAGTGTCATTGGGTGGCAATAAATACTCCAGGATGATTAGTTCGTTATCAACTATCTCAAAATCAATTATACTTGCATTTTCATAGTATTGTTCTGGCAGCTTGGTCTCGCTCACATCTATTTCATCTAACAAAACCGTACGGGGCTTCATCAATACAAGCAATGTATCATTTTGGGGCTTTTTCCAAACCGTAACATCCTTTCTTTCAAAGGCTATATGCGTAAATCTTAGTTCCAAAGGAAAGCCTGAATAAGCTAATCTACATAAGCCTGCTTCATTTGTGGTCAGACCAGTTTTTGTGTTTAGCACCTGAATATTTACCTGGGCAATCGCTTTGTTGCTGTCCTCGCTAAGCGTTCGAATAGTAAGATTATGTGGATGTAACCCCTGTGCTGATAAACTATTCCCTGTAAAAACACACAGAAAACACAGAGCCAATGCAACTCTAAAAAAATAAACTTTGAATTGATTCCAGATGAATGTTCTCATGGAAATGTCCTTATTAGGCAAAAATACATTTTCTTTTAGTACACAAATTAATATGAATACTTCAGAATCACCTCATTTTACCAGCGGCCTGCTGGCCAGTTGATCTGTGAAATTTGTCAATTTGAATAGTTGGGTTCTGTCGAGCGCCATTCGGTAAATATTTCTGGGTTCGCTGTAATTATAGGGAGTTCCATTTACAAAGAAAATAGCCTTATTATCTTTTGACAAACTGGCATACATGGGATGACCTTCTACGGGTAATTCCAGTTCGTGAATAATTGATTGTCGCTCAATATCATAAAAGATTACGAACCCTTTACCGTCCAAATATTTAGGTGTTATCAAAAATTTACCATCAGAACTTACACTGAATGTTGACAAATTATACCCGGGATCAATATACACTTCTTCTTCATGACCGCTCTCGAGCTTGCGTCTGAAAATATCAAGGGTTCCATTATTCAACCTGGAAAAATATATCCAGTCGTCCGAATCGCTGGTGGTTGGATTGTACTCATCAGCAGCAGAGGCACTCAGCTCTATAAACTCGTCCGTGTGATAATTTACAGCGCCAATCTTGTTCAGCCCCTCTTCCTCATAACTCACCAAAAACATATCCTTTACTGGAAAATAGCGCAAAAACATTAAATTTCTGTTCATATTGTATATATGCTCAACCGCTCCCGTTTTCAGGTTGCGCCTGGCTATTGTATATTGTTCGAGATCAATATAAAAAACATGATCCTCTTCAGGTGACCAAACCGGATAGGCTTTGTTGCCCTCCTCTATAATATCTATATAATGAGCATCACTTTGCATTTTGCAAATCTTACGAGGACTCTTTTGTAAGTCGATGGTATAAAAAAGCACCTCATATGCTTCAAGTTCGTAATGCCTGAAAAGATAGGAAAATTCAGAGGAATCATAAACTATAACCGTATCAATAGATATAATTGTATCTATATGAATGATTGTGTTATAAATAAAAAGCGTGTCAAAGTTTTGGATTGTATCAGTCAGATATATAGTATCATACAAATATATCGTTTCTGTATTCGTGATGATTATTTCATTGGTTTTGGTGCAAGATAATCCCAACGAAATGACGATTGCCAGAGCGACAATGTAAGGAAACACTTTTTTCATTTGTTTTAATTTGAGAAGTTGACAACAAATATAGCACAACATTATTACAACTTCAACAAAAATTGGCTCTTTTATTTCCATTGCGCCCTATCTATGGCTGCGAGTAGTTCGCATTTTGAATTAATTAGTTTAATTTTACGGGGGATTAATTGACTTGAAAATGGGCAAACATGGATTGTGGAAAACGGATATAGATGCCCTACTATATTTATTCAATTCTTTGGATCAACCAAAAAACTGGCAATTGAATTATGAGCAATGAAGACATTAGATGGAAACAAAGATTTCAAAACTTTAAGAAAGCTTTTGCACTTCTGGAGGAAGCCGTTGAAATAAACAACAGGCAAGGATTGTCTGACCTGGAAGAACAAGGTTTGATACAACGCTTTGAGTTTACACATGAATTGGCATGGCATGTTTTGAGGGATTATTTTTACTATCATAGCAACACACAAATAACAGGTTCCAGAGATGCCACAAGAGAGGCATTTAACAAAGGGCTGATACAAGACGGCGAGGGATGGATGGGCATGATCAAAAGTCGCAATCAATCTTCACACACATACAAATAGGAAGTGGCTGATGAACTCAAAGAGAAAATTGTCAAGAATTACCACAGCTTGTTTTTAGCCTTTAAAAGCAAGATGGCCCAACTCGAAAATCAATAGCAAATGTTTGGTTTAAAAGAAAGCCATATCGAAGCCTTGAATCAATGCTTTGCCCAATATGCAGGCATTGAACAAGTGATTGTGTATGGTTCAAGAGCCAAAGGAGATTACAGAAATGGGTCTGATATTGACTTGACCATAACAGGCAAATTAACCAACGGCGAACTGCTCAATCTCGAAAATGAATTAGACAATTTGCTGTTGCCATATAAGATAGACTTGTCATTACTCCATCAAATCGCCAACAAAGATTTGATTGCACATATTGAAAGGGTTGGAAAAGTGTTTTATGACAAAAACCACGAAACTGTGTTTAGCGAACCTCCTGTAGCATACAAAGTTGCCGGGAAAAGCACCTAAGGAAAGTGAAATCAATGCCCATTTTAAGGAGCTCACAATAGGATGGTTTGGTAAAGCCATTCCATAAAATTAGCGTAATTTCGCCACACAATTTTAAACACCCATACGCATTATGTACAACCGGATGAAAGAACGCCTGCAAGCTGAAATAGAACAGATTAAGACAGCAGGCTTGTATAAGGAAGAACGCATTATTGTATCGCCACAATCGGCAGAAATTACTTTGGATAGCGGCGAAAAGGTCCTGAACTTTTGTGCCAACAACTACCTCGGCCTTGCCGACCATCCCGAACTGATCAAAGCAGCCAAAGAAGCCCTTGATACCCACGGTTATGGCATGGCATCCGTGCGGTTTATATGCGGCACGACTGATTTACACAAGGTATTGGAACAAAAAATAGCCGATTTTTTCGGCACCGAAGACACCATACTCTATGCGGCCTGCTTTGATGCCAATGGTGGCGTTTTCGAGCCCCTACTCGATCCCAAGGATGCCATCATCTCCGATTCGCTCAACCACGCTTCCATTATTGATGGCGTAAGGCTCTGCAAAGCTGAGTTATACAGGTACAACAATGCCAATATGGAACAATTGGAAGAACGCCTGATTATGTCACAGGAATCCAATTACCGCATGATCGTAACTGACGGCGTTTTTTCTATGGACGGCAATGTGGCGCCCATGGACAAAATTGTTGAGCTGGCCGAAAAATATGACGCCATGGTGATGGTTGACGAATGCCATTCGGCAGGTGTTGTAGGTGCCACCGGTCGCGGTGTTACCGAACTGTTCAATTTGCGTGGCAAGGTGGAAATCATCACCGGCACTTTGGGCAAGGCCTTTGGCGGTGCCATAGGCGGTTTTACGACAGGCA
Organism: uncultured Lentimicrobiaceae bacterium; assembly: GCA_964440855.1. Lineage (GTDB taxonomy): Bacteria > Bacteroidota > Bacteroidia > Bacteroidales > F082 > CALAZZ01. Next base: position 8,244 of record CAYTUA010000476.1, on the reverse strand, counting down.
AAAAGGAAATCATTGAATTCTTGCGTCAACGTTCGCGGCCCTATTTGTTCAGCAATTCGCTGCCGCCATCGGTGGTGGCTGCCGGCATCCGTATGTTTGATATGATGAGCGAAACCAGCGAATTGCAGGATAAGCTCCGTAAAAACACGGACTATTTTGTGCAACAAATGACCGCCGCTGGCTTCGACATGAAACCTACCAAATCAGCCATTTGTGCTGTGATGCTTTACGATGCGGTACTGGCAAAAAAAATGGCTAAAATGCTGTTGGACGAAGGCATTTATGTGGTAGGTTTTTCGTTTCCGGTGGTGCCCAAAGGGGAAGCCCGCATCCGCGTACAGCTTTCGGCAGCACACTCAGGCGAGCATTTGGACAGGGCCATTGCGGCCTTTACGAAAGTAGGAAAAGCCCTGGGCGTTATTGGATAAATAAAAAAGATAAAATGATCTTCGGCATAGGAACAGATATTATTGAAGTAGCCAGGATGGAGAAGCACCTGAAAAGCACGGATCAGCTGCTGCAAAAGCTTTTTACGGCAGTTGAACAAGCCTATGCCGAGCCCAAAGCACACAAATACCAGCATTATGCAGCCCGCTTTGCTGCCAAGGAGGCTTTTTTCAAAGCATTGGGAACAGGTTACAGATATGGCATGGCCTTTCACGAAATTGAGGTGATCAATGATGAACTCGGTAAACCTGTCATCACGGTGCACGGCAAGGTAAAGGAGTATTTGGAAAAACACGGCGTAAAGGAAATCCACCTGTCCATTTCGCATGTAAAGGAAATGGCCAATGCTTTTGTGGTGCTGGAAAAAGCATAGGGATTTGAGGTGACTGTGAATAATCGCTAAAACTATGGCCAAAACAAAAACCGTCTTTTTCTGTCGTAACTGCGGAAATGAATCGCCCAAATGGGTTGGTAAATGCCCTGCTTGTGGCGAGTGGAATTCCTATGTGGAGGAAACAGTGGTTACAGGCAAAGCCGGTAAACAATCAGCTACCACCAGAATCAGTGGCCCAGCCTCAAAACCAATTGCAATACAGGACATTCCGGCAGGAAAGGAGCAGCGGATCGACCTGCAAAATGCCGAAATGAACCGTGTGCTTGGCGGAGGACTTGTGCCAGGATCGCTGGTGTTGGTTGGCGGAGAGCCAGGCATAGGAAAGTCAACACTGATGCTGCAAATTGCCCTGGCCATACCCGATATGCGTGTGCTCTATATTTCGGGGGAGGAAAGCCAGCAGCAGATAAAAATGCGGGCTGAGCGTCTGGGCATTAACAACGATCAATGTTATGTGCTGACTGAAACAGCCACGGCTGAAATTTTTGCCCATTTTGAAGCTATCCAACCAGGACTCATCGTCATTGATTCCATTCAAACACTTACCACAGCCCACATTGATGCTTCAGCGGGCAGCATCACTCAAATACGTGAAACAGCAGCCGAAATGATGAAGTTGGCCAAAATGAGCCAGATACCTGTATTCCTTATTGGACATATCACCAAAGATGGCAGTATAGCCGGCCCCAAAGTGCTTGAACATATGGTGGATACCGTATTGCAGTTTGAAGGCGACCGCCATTATGGTTTCCGCATACTGCGTGCTGTGAAAAACCGCTTTGGTTCTGCTTCAGAACTGGGTATCTTCGAAATGCATGCCCACGGACTGCGCGAAGTGAACAACCCCAGCGAAATATTGCTTTCGCAGCGTGAAGAAAACGTAAGCGGTATCGCCATTTCGGCCACCATCGAAGGATTGCGCCCCATGCTGATCGAAACACAGGCACTGGTGAGCACCGCTGCTTATGGCACACCACAGCGATCAGGCACAGGCTTCGACCTGCGCAGACTGAACATGCTGCTGGCCGTACTCGAAAAAAGATCAGGTTTCAGACTAAGTGCCAAAGATGTTTTCCTGAACATTGCCGGCGGTTTGCGTGTGGATGACCCGGCCATTGACATGGCAGTAATCGCTTCCATCTTATCATCAAGCGAAGATATCCCAATCGGTTCAAAACTGGCTTTTGCAGCCGAAGTGGGCCTTTCGGGCGAAATAAGGGCCGTAAACCGCATCGATGCCCGCATCAGCGAAGCCGATAAACTGGGCTTCGAAAAAATCTTCATCTCCAAATACAACGCCAAGGGACTTGACCAATCCAAGAACAAAATCGAGATTGTACCGGTAGCAACTGTAAACCAGCTTTTCAGTCATTTATTCGGCTGATACCACAACACCTGAACACATCTAACTATTTAGATTAGTTTTAAATTGTCATGGATGCTACAATCTGTTTGATTTATAAAGTATTCAATTTTATATCATTAAACTAAACAGGTGCGCAGTAGTGGCTTAAGTGCTCTTAAAGCACGTTTGCACGAACAACAGTTTTGCTAACTTTGCCGCCGATCACATTTTGATGGCATTATTCATATAATAAACGCTTTATGAATTCAGTAATTTTACGTACTGCCACACGCGTGCTGCTTCCCATCTTGTTATTATTCTCAGTCTTCATCCTTCTAAGGGGCCATCAGGAGCCCGGTGGTGGATTTGTTGGGGGCTTGCTGGCTGCGATGGCTTTTGCACTTTACACCATTGCCAATGGCATTGGACATGCACGGCAGATTTTTCCATTAAGCCCTACGGTATTCCTGATCAGCGGTTTAAGCCTGGCGCTATTGAGCGGCTTATTGGGCTTGTTTCTTGGCAACCCTGCTTTTACAGGAATCTGGGGCTCCTATGAATTACCTGGTATCGGACTACTCAGCACCCCCCTGTTTTTCGATATTGGTGTTTACCTGGTGGTCTTTGGCACTGCCACAAGTTTCATATTTACTTTAAAATTAAAAGAATAGCTCATGGAATCCTTGTTGGCAATTCTTATTGGCGGATTGTTTGCTTCCGCAATCTATATGATACTCAGGCGCAGTATCATCAAATTGATCATCGGTCTGTCGCTGTTGGCACACGCCTGCAACCTGCTGATATTTACAATTGGAACAGTAGTGCGCGGAAAAGCGCCTCTTATTGAAGAAGGCAACAAATATGTTACAGAAACTGTAGCCGATCCCCTGCCCCAGGCCCTTATCCTTACGGCTATTGTAATTGGTTTTGCTGTTACAGCTTTTACCATTGTCCTGATCGAACAAGTGTATCAATCAGTAGGTGTGGATGATACCGACAAACTGACGGCAAGCGACAAATAATCCCCAATCATAGAAACTGAAACATATGAACGCTATACTCATTGCACCGATAGTTTTCCCACTGATTCTTGGCCTTATTACCTTATCCCTTTGGCAGAACCGTAAAATGCAGGAACTGGCCAACACCATTGGCTCTTTTATTTACCTAATAATAGGGGTTTTATTAATGAAATCAGTGCTCGAAGAAGGCATCCTTGTTACACAAATAGGAAATTGGGTTGCCCCTTTTGGCATCAGCATTGTTGCAGACACCTTTAGTGCGATTATGGTCATGATTACCAGTGTGATGGCATTTGCAATCGCCATTTATTCCATATCCTCCATGCGCCGCAGCAATGTGATTTGCGATATGGTGAACAAGCGTGAACAATTTGGCTATTATCCCTTGCTCAATATGATGTATATGGGCATCAATGGCGCTTTCCTCACCGGCGACCTTTTCAATATGTATGTTTGGTTTGAGGTGATGCTTATCTCCTCTTTTGTGCTGCTTTCGCTTGATGGCAGCAAATTGCAAATTGAAGGCACTTTTAAATATGTCACCATCAACCTGATTTCTTCGGCTTTCTTTCTGGTGGGAGTAGGTCTTCTTTATGGCCTGACAGGTACCTTGAATATGGCTGACCTGGCCGTTAAAATCCATGAAGTGGAAAACCAGTCGATGGTAACAGTGGTAGCCATGTTTTTTATTATTTGCTTTGGTATCAAGGCCGCTGTTTTCCCCTTGTTCTTCTGGCTGCCTTCATCCTATCACACACCCCCGATAAGCATTGCGGCCATTTTTGCCGGTATGCTTACCAAGGTGGGCGTATATTCGCTTATCCGTGTTTTCACTTTGATTTTTATAACCGACACCGGCTTCACCCACACATTGATCCTTTGGATATCAGGCTTTACGATGTTTGTGGGGGTTTTGGGAGCTGCTTCGCAATATGATATGCGCCGGATCTTGTCATTCCATATCATCAGCCAGATAGGTTATATGATTTTGGGTCTGGCCCTTTATACACCATTGGCCATTGCTGGTGCTGTTTTCTATATTATGCACCATATCATTGTAAAAGCCAACCTGTTTTTGGTAGCAGGTCTTGTGAAACGCCTTGGTGGAAGTTTTGATGTGCGCAATGTGGGTGGTTTGGTTAACAGCTATCCTTTTCTGGCCGTGATGTTTTTGATTCCTGCCCTGTCTCTCGCCGGCATTCCGCCACTTTCGGGCTTCTGGTCCAAGTTTTTTGTTGTAAAGGCCGGCCTCGAATTGCAGGAATATTTTATTGTTTTTGTGGCCTTGCTGGTTGGTTTGCTTACCCTCTATTCCATGATGAAAATCTGGAACGAAGCATTCTGGAAACCCGATCCGGGCAAATGCACGAATGAAACACTTGTTCCCGGCCTGTTCTCCAAAAAGAATATCTTTATGAGCATACCTATTATATTTTTGGCAATCATTACGCTGACGATCGGTTTTTATCCTGAACCATTTTATCAAATTGCCGACAGGGCAGCCCATGAGTTGATGAATCCTTCAATCTATATCAATAAAGTGTTAGGAGGTGTACAATGAAAAACTTATTAATCAATGTTTTTCTGGCCTTTATCTGGCTGGCGCTCACCATGAAGTTCGACCTGTCGAATTTCCTGTTTGGCTTTGTGGTGAGCTTTGTTGTGCTGTGGTTTGTCCACCGCAAAAATAAGGAAGAAAAGCGTTACATAACCTTTCTCCCCCGTCTTCTTAGCTTTTTATGGCTGTTTTTCAAGGAAGTAATCAAAGGCAGTGTTAGAATTGGCTACGACATTGTTACCCCGAAGCACTATATGAACCCAGGCATCATTGCCGTACCGCTCGACTGCAAAACCGACCTTGAGATCACTACTTTGGCCAACACCATAACCCTAACCCCCGGAACAACGAGCATGGCAGTTTCGGAAGACAGGGCATTTATTTATGTGTACAATGTATATTTGGACAAGGATGTGCAGAAAAGCATCGATGAAATAAAAAACGGACTTGAGAAAAAAATATTGGAGGTACTGCGATGAGCTTGGAAAACATTATACTCTATTTTATTTTGCCCATATTGACCATCTCTATGTTGCTCATTTTCATCAGGGTATTTAAAGGTCCCAGCCTGATGGACAGGGTAGTTGCCCTCGATTTGCTTGTGATAGTTGGCATTGGTGCCTTTTCGGCCTATGCCGTTTTGTACAACAAGCAAGTGGTTATCGACATCTCGCTCATCTTGGCGCTGATAGCCTTCCTGAGCACCGTGGCCTTTACCTATTACTATGTGAAAGGCGACCACGAAAAGGACAAATTTGATATGAATTAGAACCCGAAAAAATTATACCATGGCGACCTATTTTGTTTTGTTTTTTCTGATAATTGGTGCTGTTTTTATCCTGATAGCATCCATCGGCCTGCTGAAAATGCCTGATATTTATTTGCGCATGTCGGCCTCTACCATTGCAGGCACTTTTGGTGTGGCTTCGATGCTTGTGGCGGTAGCCATCCATTTTTATGATTTCGGGATTTTTCTGCACATCGCCGGAGTAATCATATTTCTGATCCTGACAGTGCCTGTGGGGGCGCATATGCTTGGGCGTTCATCGCATATCATAGGCTTGCCCATGTGGGACAAAACTGTTTGCGATGATATGAAGGATAAATACGATCATGAAAACCATACCTTCAAAACTTTTAAGAAGGAAGGGGAATCAAAAACCGATACCAAAAAAGCTTAGGAGATTTTGCTATGTTAAACATGATTATTATAGGATTCCTGGCTGCTATTGCTGCTCCGTTTATCCATAAGGCACTGCCAAAATTTGCCGGTTGGCTGCTCACGCTTGTGCCACTGGGCATTGTCGTCTATTTGTTCCCCATGATAAACCCCATCTCCAATGGTGAGGTTTTGTTGCTGAGCTACAAATGGTTCCCATCTCTCGACATCAACCTGAATTTTGTGGTGGATGGCCTCAGCCTTACCTTTGCCCTGATTGTGAGTGGCATTGGTGCCATCATTGTTTTTTATGCCAGCGGCTATTTGCACGGGCATAAAAAGGAAGGGCGTTTTTATGGCTACCTTTTGTTTTTTATGACTTCCATGCTGGGTGTTGTGCTTTCGGACAATATCCTTGCTTTGTTTGTTTTTTGGGAATTGACAAGCATCAGTTCATACCTGCTTATTGGTTTTAACCACGAAACAGAGCGTTCGCGCTACGCTGCCCTGCAGGCCTTGCTGGTAACAGGCGGTGGTGGGTTGGCCATGATGGCCGGCTTGATCCTGATGGGGGTTGTAGGTGGCAGTTTCAATATTTCGGAACTGCTCAACCAAGCACCGGCCATTGTTGGGCATAGCTTGTATTTGCCTATTTTGATATTAATTCTTCTGGGTGCATTTACAAAATCGGCACAGTTTCCGTTCCATTTCTGGTTGCCAAATGCCATGGAAGCTCCCACGCCGGTTAGTGCTTACCTGCACTCGGCTACCATGGTAAAAGCAGGTGTGTTTTTGCTGGCACGACTCAATCCTGTGCTTTCAGGAACAGATGTTTATCATATTACACTCACCGTTTTTGGTGGTATTACCATGCTGATGGGTGCCGCCATGGCCATCGGACAAAACGATTTAAAACGTATTCTGGCTTACACCACTGTCAGTGCGTTGGGTATTATGGTTTTCCTGATTGGGTTGGGTGGCAAATATGCTGTAACGGCTGCCATCACCTTTTTGGTGGTTCACTCGATGTACAAAGGAGGCTTGTTTCTTGTGGCGGGGGCCATCGATCACGAAACCGGCACACGCGACATCAGAAAACTGGGTGGGCTCAAGGCCTTTCTGCCGCTTATTTTCCTTGGTGCAATCCTGGCGGCTTTCTCCTATTCTGGCATTCCACCCTTTCTTGGCTTTGTGGCAAAAGAATTAATTTATGAGGCTACATCTCATTTTCATGTTCATCCGGTTATCCTTACTATAGCTGCTGTGCTTACAAATATGTTTCTGGTGGCTACAGCCATTATGGTAGGTGTTAAGCCATTTTTTGGCAAATACATCCAAACGCCCAAGCATCCGCACCATGCCCCTGTAACTTTATGGTTGGGCCCTGTTTTGTTGGGTGTTCTTGGCCTCGTACTTGGTGCCATGCCGTCTTTGATTTCGAAGGGTTTGGTTTTGCCAACCGTTGCGGCAGTGGCCCAGGCCGAAGGAGTTAAGCTGGCCTTGTGGCATGGGCTTACCCCCCTGTTGCTCCTTAGTTTGCTAACCCTTGCCGGTGGTGTGGCCTTTTATTATTTGTCGTTTGCTGTTAAGAAGCATATGGCCTTTTTCGATAAACTAGCCCTGCTTGGACCTGAAGAATGGTATAAGCTGTTCCTGAAAGGACTGGTTAAATTTTCGGCCAGGCAAACGGCCTTCTTTCAGGATGGATACCTGCGCCATTATTTTTATTGGATATTGGCAGTATTTATCGGCCTGATAGTTTTTACCTTATTCCATAAGGATTTATTTGGTCTTGTAAGTGTTAACTTTTCAGGTGTCTATTTCCATGAGGCATTGTTGGTTATTATCATGTTGCTGGCAGCATATAGCGCCATCAGGGCAAAAACTGTACTCAGTTCAGTTGCGGCCCTTGGTGTTGTAGGTTATGGCATCGCCCTTATTTTTGCGTTTTTCGGCGCGCCGGATTTGGCACTCACCCAATTCTCAATCGAAACACTGACCGTAATACTACTTGTTTTGATTGCCTATAACGTGCCCCGCTTTTCAAAAATCTCTACCCTTAGAAATAAAAGCCGCGATGCCGTTATTTCAATTACCGCCGGACTAACGGTTACCGTATTGGTACTATTGGTATTGAATATGCCTTCCGAAAGCAAGATCAGCACTTTCTTCCTCGAAAACAGCTATGTAGCAGCCCACGGCCGCAATGTGGTGAATGTGATTTTGGTTGACTTCAGAGGTTTTGATACCATGGGCGAAATCACTGTGCTTTCAATAGCAGCTATTGGTGTTTTTACTTTGTTGAAGTTCAGGTCGAGC
>CAYTUA010000475.1:0-5055 GCA_964440855.1 uncultured Lentimicrobiaceae bacterium | reverse complement strand
AAAGATCCCAGCCTAATAGATATTGTAGAGCATAACAAGGCCCAAACCAAGGCACTGAAGAAACTACTCAAATCCATCGAAGCGCAAAAAGAAAAAAATAACCATGGCGCAAAATCCACTTAAGTATATTATAGCATTATTAATCAATACTTTATAAATATGAAAATTTCTTTTACTAAATCCATCAGCCTTATGGCCATCATGGCTTTCATTGTAGGAAATCATTTTGCTACCTTCGGACAGTCAACCGATCCTGCATTTGACAGCCGCTTTTCTATGCCATTCCAAACAAAAACATCAGAACAACCACCCGAATTATTCACGGGTGAAACCATGCGCTCAGGTGAGGTTACCATTGTTATCATGGCCAATGAATACCTTTTCCCATATGGCATATCGCCTGATGGTGAACATATTGTCATATCAGGATTTGGTGAGGGCGGGGGCTATTATTACTCCCAGTCAGGCGGTTTGCAATCAGTTCCCGGAGCATTGTATGGTATTTCTGCTGATGCGCTTATCGCCGGCAGTTTCGATAATCCAGAAATCCTTTACAACGGCAATCCGGTAGAAACAGCTGGCACCTATGATCTTGATGAAGCCTCCTGGACATTTCTCGGCATGAATCCCGTTGCCCCCAACATCACCATCCCCGATTACAACTCGGGATGGGGTATTGATGATGCTGGCAATAAAGTTGTTGGTTTGCAATACGTTAACGGATACAGCTTGTATCAGGCCTTTGCCTGGACCGAGGCGGGAGGCTATGAAATGATTGGCAATCAGCACCCACTGGGGTCAAGGGCCAGTGGTATCAGCCGAGATGGCAGCCTGGTCTTTGGTTGGGTGCAACCCCCTACAGCATCGCGCTCGCCTGCTGTTTGGAAGGATGGGGAATTGCATTATGTTTCTGAAAATGAATCTGGTGAAGCCTTTGCTGCTTCGCCCAACGGAACCTATGCAGCAGGTACTGTAGGAACAAACGCTTTTATCTGGTCCCTTTCAGAAGGTACTGAGATTGTGCCCAACACTTTGAACCCCGGCGCCATTTCGCCCACCATCATCATGGAGGACAAAACCATGTTTGGCTTCACCAACGAAGCTTGGCCCCCATTCCCCGATGCCCGCAGGGCCTTTGCACGCTATAGCGATGGCACCATGGTTTCATTTAACGATTATGCCGAAGCCCGTGGTTTAGCTAATGCCGATGAATGGACATTTTTTAGTGTAAATGCAGTTACACCAGACGAAAACAAATTTATTGGAGCAGCTGAAAATCCTCAAGGTGATTGGGTTTCATTCTTGATGATATTTCAGTCCGGAGCCGCATCCATCGAAATCACACCTGAATCACTGACCGAAACCCTGGATGAAGGTGCATCGGCTGTGCAAGAACTTACAGTTTCTAACAATGGTACGGCCAGCCTCACTTACAGCGCTGTTGTTGCTTATGGTGAAGGTTCGGGTTGGCTGTCAGTTGCCCCCGCTTTTGGCTCTGTGCCAGTTGGTGAAAACAATATTGTTAATGCTACATTCAATGCCACTGGTCTTGAATCGGGTATTTATACAGCCACAATCCATTTCAATACCAACGATCCTGACAATCCGGTTGTAGGCATACCAGTAGAACTTACTGTGAATGAAACTTGTATCATCCCAGAAAATCTTGAAGCCCTTGTAGATGAGGAGAATCCCAACCTCATCCATCTCAGCTGGGATCATCCTGAAGCAAGCGAAAGGGCTTTTCTTGGTTTCAATATTTATAAAAACGGAGAACTTTTTGAAGAACTTTGGCCTTCAAACAGCTTCTCCTACACCGAAATGCAAATCAACCTGCATTGCTTCGAGATTACAGCTGTTTATAGCTTATGTGGAGAAAGCGATCCTTCTGCGGAAGCTTGCGCCGATGTGCAGGTGAATTTATTGGAAACGACTGCTGAAAACAGCCTGGTTATTTACCCAAACCCTGCCTCAGACATGGTTTATATAGTTTCGGAAAAACCACTTACCTTATTACAAATTTACGACCAAACAGGCAGGGTAATTCAAGAAATAAAGCCAACGACCCCACACAAATTTACCATTGAGTTGCACCGGGGCAGTAAGGGCGTTTACTATATTCGGGCCATAACAAAGGATGGCACGATGACTTACAAAATATTGGTTGTGAAATAAGATGTAATTTTTTCATATTGCATGATGGATATAAGGTCGGGGGTAAGCCTCCGGCCTTTATTCATTACCTTGACACGCACCGGTCAATAAGCCAAAGTGGTGTTAGCGGTAAAATACCGACAGCCAGATTCAAAAACGCGTCTAAATAAAAATACCTACCTTTGCACCGAAAAATTAAAGCTGATTTTCAGCTACTAATAACTCAAAACACCCATACAATGAAAGTTGGAAACCAAAAAGTAGTTACACTTACGTATGAGCTCAGGCAGAAAGATGCCCAAGGGCAAATGATTCAAAAAGTAGATAAGGACAAACCATTCGTATATCTGTTTGGTGTCGGCGGTTTGCTGCCGAAGTTCGAAAAAAGTCTAAGTGGACTTGAAACCGGCGAAAAGTTCAGTTTTGAGCTCACTTCAGAGGAAGCTTATGGAGAGCCTACCCAAGAGGCCATCCTCGAATTGGATAAGAATATTTTTGAAGTGGACGGAAAAATTGAAGATGGTCTGCTCACACCAGGCAATCAAATTACCATGCAGGATCAAAATGGCAATCCACTGGATGGAATCGTTGTGGAAGTTGCAGATAAAACAGTAAAAATGGACTTCAACCATCCGCTTGCAGGCGAAGACCTCCATTTTTCGGGAGAGATCATCGACGTGCGTGAAGCTTCAGCTGAAGAAATATCTCACGGTCATGTGCATGGCCCCCATGGTCACCAGCATTAAACAAATTTTCTTTTAGAAAAGAAGCCACAACTTAGCTGTTTGTGGCTTTTTTTTGGCCTATTAAAAAAACAGCTGGCTTTTTATGCAAATTCATTTGATGTTTTTTCCACTGGGCAATACTGCGGGTAATTATGGATTCGCCCGGTAGCGTTATATTTGCTGCAACACATAAGCGTGTTTCGGGCGAGCAGTTTTGAAGCAAGGCTTCGAGTAATTGGTTATTCCGGAAAGGGGTTTCGATAAAGATCTGGGTTTGGTTTTGGGTTTGACTCAAACGTTCAAGCATTTTTATTGATTTGCTTCGCTCAGCGGCAGGAATTGGCAAATAACCATGGAATGCAAACTGTTGTCCATTAAGCCCCGACGCCATCAAAGCCAGTAAAATTGAATTGGGCCCTGTTAAAGGCACCACTTTGATACCGGCATCTTGCGCCATTTCAACAATTACAGCACCAGGGTCGGCAATGCAAGGGGTGCCGGCTTCTGACATCAAACCCATATGATGGCCTTGCAGTGCTGGTTGCAGATAGGGTTGCAACTCCAATGTGTTGGTATGCTTATTCAGTTCGAAAAATGTTATGTCGTCAATAGGTCTGGCAATTCCGGTTTTACTCAAAAAACGTCTTGCAGTGCGCACTTGTTCAACAATAAAAAAATCCAGGCTATGCATAAGCTGAATTGTAGCATGTGGCATTACATCCTCCGGAGCCGAATCACCAAGCAGGGTTGGAATAAGGTACAATTTTCCTTTGGTCATTTTATCGCTCATCACCAGGGAAGTTTATTCAGGTCAACATTGCCCCCCGAAAGGATGATTCCAACACGTTTACCGGTTACATCCAATTTGTTATCAAGAATGGCTGCCAAACACACAGCCGCACTTGGTTCAATTACAATTTTCATTCTTTCCCAAATCAGTTTCATGGCACGGATAATGGCAGCATCGGAAACAGTCACTATGTCGTTGACATATTTCAGGATAATTGGAAAAGTAATGCTGCCTAATGAGGTAAGCAAGCCATCAGCAATGGTATCCGGGTTTACAGAATGAATTAGCTTTCCGGCCCTGAATGATTGCCAGGCATCATTGGCCCCTTCAGGCTCGCAGGCAATAATTGTTGTATTGGGCGAAAAATAATTGCGCGACAGCAAGGTGCCACTCAATAAACCACCTCCACCAACAGGGCAAAGCACCATATCAAGCGGCGGGCTTTGTTCGAATAACTCGAGAGCTGCTGTTGCTTGTCCGGCAATTACTTGTATGTTGTTGTAGGGATGAATAACTGTTGCAGCTGTTTGGACAATCACCTCATCCAGAGTTTGTTCCCTGGCTTGCAAGGTAGGCTCACAAAAAATAATATTTCCCTTGTAGTTTTTCACACCATTCACTTTGACCTCAGGTGCTGTTTTGGGCATTACAATCCATGATCTTGTCCCTGTAATCAGGGCGGCACGTGCAAGTGCCTGGGCATGGTTTCCACTGGAATGCGTAGCAACACCCTTTTCTCGTTCTGTTGTGCTAAGCCTGAGCACAGCATGCATGGCCCCACGCGATTTGAAGGCACCGGCTTTTTGTAGGTTTTCACATTTAAAAAACAGCTCACTACCGGTCATGCTGTTTATTTGTACCGAAGTTAACACAGGGGTTTTATGAATATAGGGCTTGATAAGTGTGGCTGCATCACGGATGTAATCCGCAGAGGGTAAGGTTGTTTCCAATGCTATTGCTTTTCTTTTGCCAGTTCTACAATTTTTTCACAGGCCGACTGCATTAGTTCAAATACATGCTCACAGTCCTCAATACCACTGTGATAGGGGTCTGGAACTGTTTGATTAATCCCTTCTCCTAAAACATTCAACAGATAATCAACCTTAGCCATATCTGATTCGTTGCGACTTACATCTCGTACATCACGCATATTTTGCGTATCCATTACATAAATCTTATCAAAAGTATCAAAGTCGCCAGCCGTAAAAAGGCGTGCTTTCTTTTTGCTTAGATCAATTCCTGCGCTTTTTGCTACTGAGATAGCGCGTTCATCAGGTGGTTCGTTGATGTGAAACCTCTCAAAGCCTGCCGAATCAACCTGTCCAACGACATTATTCTCAGCAAATAGCTTTTTTAACATCCCTTCCGCCATGGGCGACCGGCAGA
>CAYTUA010000474.1:0-2844 GCA_964440855.1 uncultured Lentimicrobiaceae bacterium | reverse complement strand
TAAATGAAAGTACAGGTTGTATTTTTGTAGTAAAGATGCTGTTGCTATTGAACAGTGAACAATTTTTTAATTTTAAGAAGGATTTTTATGTCAAATTTTTTTCATTTCAAGATTGAAGTAAGATCTTCTTTCAAAGTCTCCAAAACAAATGAGTTTCTATTATTACCGTTTTTACATGGAATTCTGTGGCTTGGGTGGAAGGCAATTACATACATTTGGTTTGTTTTTGACTTTTACAACTAGCTATTGAGGGTATATAGGTTTCAACCTCAATACAAATCCACAATATTGTTTCTGATGGCAAACTTCACCATATCCACGGTGGTTTTCAGATTGATTTTGCGCATGATGTTGTTTTTGTGGGACTCAACTGTGCGCACGCTGATAAACAGCTTATCTGCTATTTCCTTGTTTGTATGGCTTTGGGCAAAAAGCTTGAGCACTTCCAGCTCGCGTGTGGAAAGATTTTTTTCGCGATCGGCTTTTTCACTTCCATCATCCAGGTAATTGCGCAAAATCATATTGGTGATCGACTTGGCGTAAAAATCATAGCCATTGCGCAAGGTGTAAATGGCTTCTACCATCTCGTCGCGGTTGGTATGGCTTGTAAGGTGGCCCTTGGCACCGGCCTTTATCATCTTGAATATAAAATTTTCGAGCCTGTACATCGAAAGCACCAACACATTGAGGCGGGAATGCCTGTCGCAAAGGCGGGCTATTTTTTCAATATTCTCGGGATCAGGGGTGTAAAGTGCCACAATGCCAACATGTACCGGCTCATGAACAAGCTTGGGCATCAATTCTTCAATGGATCTTGAGTGGTGAACAATTTCAATATCATGGGCATCCGACAGCAATGCCTGGATGCCATCACACATGATGGGGTGCTCATCGACCAATGCCACTTTGATTTTGTCCATAGTTCAAGAAAAACAGCACGAATTTAGGGAAAAGCCCTGAATGGGCAGGCTGTGCTGTTAGAAAGTTTTTAGTTCAAATGTACACAGCTGGCATTCAACCAACTATCTTTTGTAAAAAAGGCTATTCACGGCCATCATTGAGTGTAATTACCGAAATGCGCTTTTTACCATCCATGCGCACCATCAAAGGTTTTTCGAACTGGATGTGATTAAAGAATTTTGTTGATTCCACCAAAATCTGATCGTTTAACATTTCCCAGTTGATGAAGCCCGTTTCGAGTTCGGGTTGCACGGTGAAATAGCCCACATTCATGGAGGTGACGTTGTGAAAAAAGTGCGAGCCAGAAGAGGCGTCCAGCGGAAAATCTTCAAAACTAGTTTCCACAATCACTTTGGCCTTGCTTATTTGTGGCCAGTTGACGGGGATGCCAATCCATTTATCGCGGGTACCCCACCGCCCGGGGCCAATCAGGATATAGGGTTTGTTTTGCTGCATCATTTTTTCATTCAATCTGGCAACTTCATTGGCCATTTCCTCTGTATGCCGCTTATCAAACGCCTCCCTGTTAATATAAATCACATCTTTGATGTCGCGGATCAACCCATTGCCCATCCCTTTGGCGGAATACAGCATAATTGACTCCTTTTCTATACTATCCATATCTACTTCATAATCCGTAGCACTGCCAATCAAAGGTTTCACCTGCAACAAATAAAACGAACAGCGTCCCTGGCTATCCCGATCAAGGTCGAGGGCAAACTCTATTTCAACGGCTGTACCAAGGGCCTCCTTGACCACATCAAGCACCACCTCGAGGGTTTTTGCTAATGGTGTATAATTATATTTCAAGATATTGGCAAAGTTTACAATCCGTGGTCCGGGTTTACTGATTCCTGGGTAAATGGTATTGTTGTCGGCACTATAAACCGATGCGCAATGGCGCAGGGTGCCATGCCTTTCGGCATCCGAAAGATCGAGCTGTGTAAGACCAGCCATATCCCCTTCGAGCAGGTTGGGATCTTTTTTGTTCAGGTCAACAGCCAGAAAATTTACCTGTGAGTTTTTAAACTGGTCTTTGGGTGTGTTGATGTCGAGGGTAGGATATTTGGGCGAAAAACGATAGGCTTTGTTGCCTTCTACCACATGCTTGCCCAAACCGAGTGCAGTAATAGCAAAGCCTTCTTCGGGCTGCATATGGGCAAAGGGATAAAAATTATAGGATTGCGCCACGCCACTGATATGGGGATAATAATATGCCTCATGTTGCTTTCCGACAAGCTCCTGGATTACAACGGCCATTTTTTCTTCTTCAATCTGGTAATTGATTGCCCGCACATAGCCCCGTGCCACTTCGGAATACACCGAAGCAAAAACCAGTTTGATGGCATCGGTAAGTTGCTGCAACCTGATTTCGATATCCGGATGGTTGTTGGGCAGCACATAGGTTTCGAAAATACCGGCAAATGGCTGAGCCAGACTGTCTTCAAACAAACCTGACGACCTGACAGCCAAGGGTTTGTTGATAACCTCCAACAGCGTTTTTAGCCTGCGTACCAAGGTAGGTGTAAGTTTGCCTTCGATGAATGTTTTCTTGATGTTTTCGTAGCTCGTTTCCTTTACGGCAAGTTCATGCAGGTTGTTGCGCTCAATAAAAAGCTGAAACTCTTCGGTACCTATCAAGGAAGTTTTTGGTGTGCGTATATTGATATCGGGCACATGTTGCGAAAAGTCGTAATTGTTTATCAGCAAACTGATAAAAGCCAATCCACGCCCTTTGCCCCCCAGGGAGCCATCGGCCAGGCTCACGATGTTTTTTTCGTCGGCTATGGCTTGCTCCTCGAAAGGTATGATTTTACCTGTGTTTTGCTCATTTCTGAACTGTTGAATCATGGTGATGATTTCCTCAAGCAATTCCTCCGGGCT
>CAYTUA010000473.1:0-8827 GCA_964440855.1 uncultured Lentimicrobiaceae bacterium | reverse complement strand
AGCGTTGGCAAAAAAATAGCTCTTTTGGCTTTTCAGCGTTGGCTTGTATGTCGGCAAAAAACAAATGTACCTATTTGCCCGTTGGCTTTTTCAGCATGTTGCACAACTTGTTTATAAACCCACCCTCTTATTACACATGTCTCACACCCATCAGCGAGACATCTTCACCTACTATTGCACTTAGCGCATGAGTTAAGAGGGTTTCTGTGTTTTTCATCATCAATGTGTCATTTTTGTTTTATATATGCTTACCGGCTATCAGCCAAATCATGACCCTTTCTCCTTGAAAACCCTCCAAAACAGCATGATGTTGGATAAACCACCTGGCAGTGATTGTTTTCTGAGGGTTAAAATAGGAAACAAATACAGCGATGCCAAAAAATGGCTAAAAAAATGGATTGGGTTGACAATTCAACTTGGCAATGAAGAGGTATATGCAATCAATGAAAAAAAATGCCATTCTGCTTTAATATGTACACCAATTAGTTAACTTTGCAAAATGTTAAGAAGAATAATTGCTTACAAAAATCACTTTGTCGATTTTTATAAATCGCAAGAATTCAAGGTGCAAGAAAAAATTGAGTATGTATTCGACTTAATAAGATTTGAAAAACAGGTTCCAAAGAAATTCTTTAAGAGACTTGAAAACACAGATGGGATTTTGAAATACGTGTTATTACGGCTTTTAAAAGCATCAGGGTTCTGTGCTTTTTCGACAAAGGGGAATTAATTGTTTTGACAAATTGTTTTATCAAAAAAACTCAAAAAACACCAAGACAGGAAATAAAAATGGCAGAGAAACTGAAAGCGGAATATTTGAACGAAAAATATGGAGGACAATAAATGAAAAATATAACAGATTTTGAAGACATTTTAAGGGAAAAATACGGAGAAAAAGGTACAACTTCAAGAGATAAATATGATGCTGATTCGTTAGCATTCAGGCTTGGGGTTATGCTTAAAGAAGCACGAAATGAAGCCATGATGACCCAAGATGAACTGGCGCAAAAAACAGGTACCAAAAAGAGCTACATCTCCAGAATTGAAAGGGGACAGAGTGATATCCAGATTTCAACATACTATAAGTTGATTGAGATAGGTTTGGGTAAGCATCTGAATATTTCCATTGGATAAAAAACAAAATAGTGCAGAAAAAATAAAGCATTTTGCTAATCGGGCAAGTACTGGTTTCTTCTTCTAACTGTCATATAAAACAACAAAAGGCCGCACAGACAATGTCCATGCAGCCTTTTGTTTGCTTGTCCACAATCGGGCTTATCGCACCGGATATGGTGGAATTTCGGGCAGTTCGGGATAGTCTTTCAATTGCTCCAGAATCACCTCAATGGCTTTGTTCAACTGGTCATCAATGCCATCATATTCGCGGGCAGGGTCGTTATCAATCACAATATCGGGGTCAACGCCATAACCTTCGATCACCCAATCTCCGTTTTCGTCAAAAGGGGCAAATTCGGGCTTGCGCATATCGCCGCCATCAATCATGGGGTGTGGCCCACGGATGCCGACCACCCCTCCCCAGGAACGGGTACCGATGGTGGTTCCCAAATTGTGCTTTTTGAACTGGTAGGGGAATAAATCGCCATCGGAAGCCGAATAGCGGTCGAGCAGCAACACCTTGGGCCCCATCATCATGCCGCTGGGTTTGGTGTTCACGTCCATATTGCGCGACATGCCGTAAAGCGAGAGCTCGCGCTGCAAGCGCTCAATAATCATGGGTGAAACATTTCCACCTCCATTGCCACGGTCGTCGATAATCAGGGCACGCTTGTTCAGTTGCGGGTAGTAGTATTTCACAAACTCATTCAGCCCACCGGGGCCCATATCAGGTATGTGCAGGTAACCTACCTGGCCATCAGTGGCTTTGTTCACTTTTTCGATATTGCCCTGTACCCATGTGTAATAATACAAATTGGATTCGTCGGCTGTGGGCACTACAATCACATTGCGCGCACCGGCAGTTTCAGCTTTGCTGTTCAGCGAAAGCTGCACCTGCTTGCCGGCCATGCCGGTAAGGGAAGCATAGATATCGTCCATATCATTGGTTGGTGCCCCATTCACGGCCACAATAAAATCGCCTTCTTTGGCACCCACACCGATTTCGGTAAGTGGTGAGCGCAACGATTCTACCCAATTTTCCCCTTTCAGGATTTTGTCGATGCGGTAATATCCTGATTTGTCGCGGCTCAATTGGGCACCCAGCAAGCCTTGCTGTATGCGGTCGGGCGATGGTTTGTCGCCACCATTGATATAAGCATGGCCAACATTCAGTTCGCCAATAAGCTCACCAATAACATAATTCAGGTCGTTGCGGTCGTTTACAAAAGGCAGCAAAACGGCATATTTCTCGCGCATGGCTTCCCAGTCAACGCCATGCATATTGGGCGCATAGAAGAAATCGCGCATCTGCCGCCAGGCTTCGTTGTAGATTTGATTCCACTCGGCACGCAGGTCAATCCAGGTTTTCATGGATGAAAGGTCCACATACTCATCCAGTTTGATGGATGATTTAGGGGCGTCGATCACAGCATATTTCCCTGAAGTGGCAATCAGCATTTTTTTATTGTTGGCCGACAGGCTGAAATTGGTATAGGAACCCAGTTCGGTTTCCTTTTTCGCTTTGAGGTCGTAGTATTTCATGCCGGCTTTTTCGTCACGTGCATTGAATCCATAATAAACGCCTCCATCCACCGGGTTCAGGTTCCAATAGCTTCCGGCCTTTACAGGCAGCTGAACAACCCGTCCGAAAATGCCATCAAAATCGATACGGATATCCATTTTATCGTCCTTCTTATCTTTCTTCTTGTCCTTGTCATCCTTTTTTTCTTCGGCCTTTTCTTCTTTTGCCTCAATACTTACTTCTGCATTTACGTGTTCAAAAGGCGAAGGCGTATCTTTTTGCAAGGTAATCAGATAGGGTTTTGTCATATCGTTGTACACATGATTCCACTCGGTCCAGCTGTAAGTTGGGTTAAAATCGCGGGCAGAAACAAAGTAGAGGTATTTCCCTGTTGGGTCGAAGGCCGGGCTGCTGGCATTGTACCACTCGTCGGATGCGGCTTTGGTTTCTTTTGTATTCAGGTTATATACCATGATGCGGCTAACCGTAAAGGTATTGGGCATGGTGTAGGCAATCCAGTTGTTGTCGGGCGACCAGGTATAGGACCTGATTTCGAAGGCTGTAGCCCGTTGCACAACGGTTGTCTTTTTGGTGTCGATGTCGATATAATTCAGGCGTCCCATTTTGTCGGACCCCATGATCTTTTTGCTATCGGGCGACCACATCGGACTGTATTTATAAGTATCAGAATCAGTTGTTAACCTAACGGCAGCTTCCTGGCCTGACTGATCCCTGATATACACTTCATCTTCTCCTGTTTCGTCAGAAATGTAAGCAATGTATTTGCCGTCAGGCGACCAACTTACATCGCGCTCATGCACGCCGGATGTATGTGTGAGGTTGCGTGTAATCCCTTTGTCAGCCGGCACGGAATACACATCGCCCCGTGCGCCAAAAACCACACGGCTTCCATCGGGTGCGATATCAGCAGTGTTGATAAATTTGGAGGCATCAATATAAGATTTTCTGCCTGAGGCAAAATCCGATTGTATAAGCACGGGAATATAAGTGCTACTTTGGGTGGCCAAATCAAAATTATAGAGCTTTCCTCCCCTTTCATAAATTATGGAAGCATCGCCCAAAGAAGGGAATTTGATATCGTAATCAGTATAATTAGTCAGTTTTGTGGTTTCACCTGTGGTGAGGTTATGCCCAAAAAGGTTCATGGTACGGTCGCGGTCCGAAAGGAAGTAAATCATGTCGCCATGCCACATGGGGAAAATATCCTGGGCTTTGTGGTTGGTGACATTTACAGTTTCGCGGGTTTCAAAATCGTGTATCCAGATATCGTCGGCCATGCCACCCTGGTAGTATTTCCAGGTGCGGAATTCGCGGAAAACGCGATTGTAAGCCATCTTTTTGCCATCAGGTGAAAAAGAGCACCAACCCCCATCCGGCAAAGGCAGTTCCTCAGCTAAACCGCCTGTGGTGTTGGCCACAAACAGCTGTCCTTTAAAACTATTAAAGGTTTGCTTGCGCGAGCGGAAAACAACGCTTTCATCATCGCGCCAGGTCATGACGATGTTATTGGGGCCCATCCTATCAGAAAGATCGTCACGCTCAAGCGTAGCTGTAAATGTAAGGCGCTCGGGCTCGCCTCCGGCAGCGGGCATGAGGTACACTTCGGTATTGCCGTCATACTGCCCGGTGAAGGCAATCATGCTGCCATCGGGCGAAAAGCGCGGAAAAAGCTCAAAACCTTTTGGATCGGTTGTGAGTTTGTGTGCTGTTCCACCGGCAAGCGGCACTGTGTAAAGGTCGCCTGCGTAGCTAAACACCACCTGGTCGCCATGAACGGCAGGAAAACGCAACATGCGCATCTCCCCTTCACCATAGGTTAAAGCAGCGGTTGAAAGCACAACTGCAAGCAAAAGGATTATTCTTCTCATAATTAAAAATTTAAGTTAAAAAAGGGTTTATTATCAACAGGCAAGCAAGTGTATTGGGTTATCAAGATACACCAAATAAGCCTGAACTTCCTTATTTTCAATGGTCTGAATGGCACTTTTGTAAAGACAGATTTGTTGCTGATGGGTTGCATCCGGTTGACCCGTTTTATAATCCATTACCACAATCCTGTCCTTAAGAAATACACAGCGGTCGGGCCTGTATAATTTACCGTCGGCCATCATCAGCTCTGCTTCCATCATCACCCTGGCCTCCTTGTCGAAGCATCCCTTCAGGCCCTCGTTTGTAAACAGATTCTCTAAAACAGCTTGTATTTCAACAAACTGGGATTCCCCGATGGTGCCATCATCAAGATATTTCTGCAATACCCTTTCGGCATCGGACCGGTAACGGATTTCGGCAAGTATTGTGTGTACCAGCGTTCCCCAGTATTGGGCATGTCCCCTTGCGGACTGCACCCATTGCGAGACCGGGTCGGGAGCAATATATAGTTTTTGAGACCAATCAGTTGACACAAAACGGACAGCCTTGCCACCATCCTCCACATAAGAAGATGGACCATCCGGCAATGCCATAGCTGCATTTCCAAAAGAATACACCAGGCGATCAGCTGCCCAAACCGACTTGTATTCAAGGTATTGCCTGAAGAAAACAGGAAAATTGAAGCCGGTATTTTTATCAGGTAGATTGGCCAACACAAACAAACGTTTGGACGGCCTGGTAAGTGCAACATACAATTTATTGAGCGCATCAAGTTCCGTTTTTGCCTTTTCCACTTCGTACAGATGGCCAAACCTGGTATTCAACATGTTTTTGGCAGCCTTTAGCATTCCTACGGGCAATGTTGGCACTTCTTCTGTGCTAAGGTCAACCCAAAACTCCTTTTGTGTTAGCCTTATGGCAGTGCTGTTGGCAAAAGGATAAATCACCACCGGAAACTCCAAGCCCTTGGCTTTGTGAATGGTCATCACACGAACAGAATTGGTGTTTTCGGGCACAATCACCGAAAGCTTGTTTTTCTTTTCTTCCCAAAACTCAAGAAAAGCTGCCAGCGAACCCCGTTGCTTCACCTGAAAATTGTGGACATTTTCCAACAGGAATTGCATATAGGGATCGGCTTCCTGTTGAAAGCCAAATAAGCGGACCAGGTTTTCAACCAGATCATAAAGTCCCAAGCCGCCAAGTTTATTAATGTCCACATCAATGCCCAGCAGTTGAAGCTGCTGAAGAAAAAGGACATATCGCCTGTTCTGTGCGCCCGACAAAAGCTGTTCCATTTGTTTGGCCCAGTCAAGCCCTCCTGTCGGAAATAAAACCGACAAATCATGCATAAGCATGGTCATGGCCAATGGATCCCTTTCGTTGTGAATGAGTTTCAACATATTGATAAGGATACGCACCCTTAAGGAAGAGGATAGCAGCAAGGCCTCAGCCGAAACCACCCCAATGCCCTGCCCGGTAAGATAACGGGCAACGAGGGCTCCTTCCGACCTTTGACTTGTTAGTATGGCTATATCGCGTGGTTCAAAACCATCGTCAAATTGGCTGCATACAATTTCGTGAATTCTTTCCAGATAAGGCAATTGCGCATCCAGCTCTGCATCAGGCTTTTTAATAAACTGAATCTCCACGTACCCACTGCCTGCAGGTTTTATAATTTGCTGACGCTGTTGGCTATAGGCAGGCTGATAAGCCTCATCCAGCCTTGTGCTGATGAGGTCGAAAAATTCATTGTTAAACTGCACAATGGCTTCATCCGATCGGAAATTAGCCGCCAGGTTGCGCCCATCAAAATGCGCTTTCAGGCTATTTTTGGCTTCAATGAGGAAATCATTCCTTTCGCTTTTGTACACCTCAGGCAATTGGATGAACTGTTCCACCTCACCCGAGCGGAAACGGTAAATAGCCTGTTTGGCATCGCCCACTACGAGGGTAAGATTTTGGCTGGCAAGCGCATCCACTATCAATGGCAAAAAGTTGTGCCATTGCAGGGTGGAGGTGTCCTGAAATTCGTCGATGAGGTAATGCTGAAAACGCTCGCCCAATCTTTCGTAAATATAAGGAACAGCAGCCTGGGCGAGCAAACCGGCAATGCGTTTGTTAAATTCTGAAATATGGACCAGGTTTTCTTCCTGCCTGATTTCGTCCATATGCTGCTGCAATTGCGACATCACCGCCATTGCATGAATATTCTTCGACAATTCAATACGCAGGGCATACAATGCAGCATCGTCATCCAATTGCTGCAGCAATTGTTCGAGTGATTCATTTAATTCTTTTTCAATGCTTTGCAAGGCCTGCAAGGCTGATGGATTTTTTTTGCACACCGCAGAAGCCCATTCCTTGCTTTCCATCACCTTGCGCGCACCGGCATTGGCGTAAGCACCCAACAAATCTGCTGCTGCAATTTTCCTGAAAAAAGCATGTACGCCATTGGCTCCACCAGACAACATCTTATGATCCAATCCCTTGCTGTCGAGTAATTTGAGTGTTGTTAAAGCTTGCTGTCGCACATTATTCTCCATGTCTTTTCTACTGTCCCAGAGAAATTCCCGCGCCTCGGAAAACATGTCAGGACCGATATTCTCCAGTTTTTTAATCTGGTCGTAGCCATTTTCCTGAAGCAGTTTTTTGCAAAATTCACTCAGGTCGCGCTCAATCTGCCAACTCTTTTCATCTTGAAGCTTGTTCAAAACAAAATGAATAAGGGTGTTGGTGATATAGGCATCGTTTCCAACTTTGTCGAGCAGCATACCTACCGCCATATCCACCACTATTTCATGGTCCAGCTCCACTTCGAACTGATGGGGCAAATGCAGGTCGTGGGCAAAGGTGCGTACCAGCTTATGCACAAAAGCATCAATGGTGCCCAACGCGAAATCGCTGTAGTTATGCACCACAAGCGAGAGTACCTTTTTGGCCTGCAAACGGATAAAGGCTTCATCCATACCCGATTCATTCACAAGCATCTGCAATAACACATTGTGATCATCAATGTGTTGGGGATTGGCAAGCTGTGCCAGTGCCTTGATGATACGGGCTTTCATTTCGTTGGCTGCCTTGTTGGTGAAGGTTACAGCCAAAATGCGTCGGTACTTTTCCGGATTTTGCAGCACAAGCAGCAAGTACTCTTTTACAAGTGTAAAGGTTTTGCCCGAGCCGGCCGATGCTTTATAAACGCGGAATGCCATTTGAAAGGGATTAATTACAAGGATCTGGACACGACGATTTTGCTTATGAAAATACGGTCGTTTTGCCTTATTTTCAGTAAATAAATGCCAGGCAATACTTGCTGACGGTCCCATTTGAGCTGATGCCATCGTGCCAATTGCGATGAAACCCAAACTTCCTCAGCATACTTTACAGTCCCGGTAAGGTCGAACAATTGAATGTCCACTTTGCCGATCTCAAAATTTGTTAATAAAACATGGATCTGGTCAACAGCAGGGTTGGGATAGACAAGGAGTTGTTCGTCCTTTTGGACAATGGATTCGGGCACTGAAACGCTGATATCCCTCACTGAATCCTGATAAATGATGGTGGCACCAAAAACGTCGTCATCAACAACTGTCAGCAGGGGCAAGCCCTGATTTTTAGCCAGCCATTTGTATTCAATATAGTTGCGGTAAATGGGAAAACCCATGCCGAGGGAATCCACATAGATGCTATCATATTCAGCCACAATTGATTTGAGCCGGATGGTTTCAAAACTTCCAAATGGAGTATCCAGGGTTCCCCAGCCGTCCACTTCGGTAAAGCGGTCGCGTTCAATATAGAGATAGCCAACATCGGGAACTCCAAACCCGAGGCCTGTGCTGCCTGTATCTGTATCACCGTAATTCAACGGAAAGCGGTACAATACGTCCGGCGTATCATATTTAAGTGGCAAAGGAAGCCCCTGAATTTGAAGGCCAAAACCGACATCGCTATACAGGCTGGAAGTATTATTAAAAAACTGAAATCCATTTCCGGAAGGCAATTCAGGGAAGGCCGCGAAATCATTCAATTTCAACACGAGATTGGCACTTCCAAGAAAAAAGGGCCAAAACAAAACCGGCGTTTGCTTCACGGTGATAAAGGTATCCACTCGTTGTGTAAATGGCACGAGTTCGCTGTAATCCCAGTAAAAATCCTCACCTGTCTGGGCAAAATCAAAATTCAGGAAATCCATCGAAACACTTGTCCTGATGGTATCGCCTGCCGAAGGCATATCGCCGCTTGTAATTGTAATCTGAGCCAAAGTGGCCATTTGGAGGCCAAAAATCAGGGCTAGTAAAATTG
>CAYTUA010000472.1:0-6980 GCA_964440855.1 uncultured Lentimicrobiaceae bacterium | reverse complement strand
AGTACTGATGCACAAAGCTCTTTGGTGGTTGTTTTGCCATTTGAACCTGTGATGGCCAGTACTTTAGCGGGCATTTTGCTTCGGTGAAGGGCTGCCAGTTTTTGCAGGGTCACGAGCACCTTTTCAACCTTAATTAAACGGTCGTCGTTTGGCAAAGTATCGTCGTCAACGATGGCAAATGATGCTCCGTTTTCCAATGCCTGCATGGCAAATTTATTTCCGTCGAAGGTTTCACCTTTCAGTGCAAAGAAGAGGCTGTCTTCCTGCGGTGAGCGGCTGTCTGTGCTAACGAGGGGATGCTCTAAAAAACAAGTATAAATTTCATCCAATTTTTTTTTCATCGCAGTTGTCAAAGTAAAAACCCCATCCCATATGGTATAAGGGATGGGGTCAGATATTTAGTGAAAGAACTTATTATCTACCTGAAAACGAACCGCCCACCTTGTTCATGGCACAACGGAAACCAATGGATAAGGAAGCTTCATCCTCATTGAGGAACCTGCGTGTGCCGGGGCTCATATAATATGCCCTGTCGGCCCAAGAACCGCCTTTATAAACCCTTGATTTGTCTGAAACCAGTGAAGTGCTGGCATAATCGTACATTTTCTTGGTTGACTCGGGATCATTGGGGTCGTTCAACCAGTCTGTCTGTATGGTTGACATAAAGTCGCCATCACGGTAGTTGATGTTGTCGGCCTGACGGTAGTTTTTGCGTTCGGCTGCTTCTTCATCGGTAACTTCAACATAGCGAATGCGACCCAGTGAATCCTTTTCGGCCAGGAAGCCATCCGCATCGCGCATTTTGTTCATAAACACATTGCCACGCACCGGATTGAAATCGGCCATGTCTTCGAATGAAAGCGGACGATAAACATCCTGCACCCATTCCGAAACATTACCGGCCATATTGTAAAGGCCAAAATCGTTGGGCCAGTAGCTTCCAACGGGGGCTGGCAAGGCTGCTCCATCATTCAGGTTTCCGGCCACACCCATATAGTCGCCCGATCCTCGCTTGAAGTTGGCAACGAAACTGCCGTAATATTTTTTGTCATCGGTACGAAGGCCTGCACCATTCCAAGGATAAATCCTGCGTTCCACTATGCGTTCTCCCATGGTGTTGCCAACAAGCCCGAGGGCTGCATATTCCCATTCGGCCTCAGTGGGCAGGCGATAGCGTGGAAGCAAAATGCCATCTTCAAAACGCACATTGCGTACCCCTGTTCCGCTTGGGTCAAGGTCGGGCATTCCATCTTTAATCAGGCCAACGTATTGACCGGCAAGATAGGCTTCGGTATTGAAGTTATTCTCATCGCGTTGGTCAGGATCAAAATCGAGTATGCCTGCTTCGATTAGTAGCATTTCGTTCACCCTATCGGTACGCCAATTGGCGTAATCATTGGCTTGCAGCCAATTAACGCCAACAACCGGATAATCATGATAAGCTGGGTGCCTGAAATAAATTTCTATCAATGGCTCATTGTAGGCCAGCCTGTCGCGCCAGGCCAGTGTGTCAGGAAGCGCTTTTTGCACTACCTGAGGGAAACTTTGGCCATAAACCCTGTTTAACCAATAGATATATTCAAGGTAATCAAGGTTGCTCACTTCGGTTTGGTCCATGAAAAAGGAAGCCACAGTTACCTGCCTTGGCATATTGTTCCATTCATAAAGCAAGTCTTCATGGGTAGCACCCATTAAAAAGGTTCCGCCTTCGATGGCCACCAAGCCAGGTCCTGTAATTTGTTCCTTGCTGTCGGCTTTTTCAAAACCACCCATTTTTGGGTCGTTATAAGTCCAACCGGTGGAGCGTGAATACTCTTTTCGGCATGAAGCCATAAAAGCAACGCCTGCAATGAGGAGGGTAGTTGTGATTAATTTGTTGATTCTAAGCATTTCTGTTAAAAGTTTTTAGCAAAATCATTAGGGTATTAACTAAAAAGAGGGTGATTTTATTGTACGTATTCTTCTTTTTGATTCACGATAGATGCAAAAATCCCAGGCAAAAGAGATTTCATGTGCCCCGCCGCCGGGCATACCAATTTGCGAAAGGCTGATATCAAAGCTATAAGCAAAGCGAAAGTTTTGCCAGGTAACACCAGCCAGAACGATGGCTGCATCGGGGTTTTCGAAATTATGCCTGAACCAGCCGCCAAGCACAAATGGATATTTTACGGCATAAAGGCCGACATTCAATTGGGTGAAATTTCCCTGCTGCTGAAAAAGTATATTTGGCTGCAAGAGTATGTCACCTTCATAAGCACCACCTATCATACCTTGCGACACATTGATAACGGTACCAGCATGAGCAGTAATTTTTAAAGGTAATTTGCTGCCGGGGTCGTTGTAAAATGACAAATTGGGCTGCGTCAGGTGGTCGCCACTGAGGCCAACAAAAAACATATCGTCGAAAGCCAGCATCAGACCGGCACCAAAATCAACTGTTGAAATATCTGTTTGGGCAGGAGGGCTTTCGCCACTGCTGGCAGCAATACTACCGGTTGAAGTGTTGATTTGATCAGCAAAGATGAGTTTTTGCCAGTTGAGTTTTTCCTGGTAATAGGCAGCTTTTATACCAAAGGACAACATGGCCGAATTGCTGATTTTTGCTGTATAGGCATAACTGCCGCCTGCAATGGTGCGGTTATAGGCTGCATCGCCTTGCTGATCGGCCATTACCAAAAACCCAAACCCACTATTGATAGCATCCAGGCTTTGGTCGTAGCTTACACTATAGGTTACGAAGGCATTTGAAATGGAAGGCCATTGGTTGCGGTAATTTAAATGAAGACGCCCACATTCTGTTGATCCACTCAGGGCAGGATTTAAAAACAAGGGATTGGCATAAAACTGCGAAAACGCTGCATCTTGCGCAAACAAAGCATTTTGCGTAATTATCATCATGATAAAAAAAGCTAAAAGTTTTCGACTGACCATGTATCCCGACAATAGTTTCAAGGCTTAGAAAATGTTTTGGTTTTGTCCTTTATCTTATTGTGTGCCCCTTAAAATCCCTTGTGCTTTGTTCATCATTCCGGCAAAACGCCCAAGCAAATTCCCGGTAGCTTAACTTTCTGCCCAAGGCTCAAAGCTATTTGAGTGTTTGATTCACAGCAATAAAGAGCCAAAACGAATCCAAGCAACTTCTGATTTTTCAGGGTACAATTATACAACCTTTTTGGAAATCAATCAGCGGTATAAGGGCATTTTCTTTTTAGCTATTGGGAAAAGGGTTTTTTCTGAGCAGTTTTTAACTCACAAAAGCAATGCAGTATTTTACGAATGAAGATGAGCAATAGCTTGCAATATTTTGTTTTTAGTTGCGTTTAATCCACAAAGCTGTCCGGTATAGCAAGAGTGGGCCATCACGGTTTTTTTCCAAATCAAAACCAGTTTAAATGGTATTCCATTCTGTTTGTCGTGACAATAAAAGGAACTATAAACCAACATATTATATAATGAGGCACGTCATTTTCCTGCTTTTCTCTTTACTGATAGCCCAACCCCTTTCTGCGCAAGAACATGTTTTTTACAGCAAACATCATGTTGTTGCATGGCAAGCTGCCGACACACTTTATATGCCTGGCAGCGAAACCCTGAAACGCTTGTATTTTGAGAATGCCTCTTATGATATGGATTCTTATTGGTTGCCTTGGTTCTATGATGCTTTTCCGGTATTTGACATGGGGTTGCAGCTTCATCCTTCACTCGATTCATTGGTTGTTGAGCCATTGCCTGACAATGATCTGCACATGCTCCAAGGCCTAAAACCCGACACCGTTTTCCAAACCAGGGTAAGTATTGGTAAAGCAAGGAACGACATTATAGCCGGCTTATTTGTGTTGCCTTTCAGAACCAATCCGCAGACCGGCAAAATTGAGCGCCTGTTGTCGTTTCGCCTGTCTGTGGAACTCGAGCTTAGTCCATATGTATTGCAGCGTGATCAGCAGCAATTTATTGAAAACTCGGTGCTTTCAAGTGGGAATTGGTATAAATTCAGAAGCAGTCAAACAGGGGTTCACCGGATTACTTACAACGATTTGCAGCAGATGGGGTTAAACCCCGGCGGTATTGATCCACGCAATATCCGGATTTATGGCAATGGAGGGGGTATATTGCCTGAATCAAATGCAGGTTTCAGACACGAAGACCTGGTTGAAAACCCGATAGCAGTGAATGGCGAGGCGGATGGCAGATTCGATCCCAACGATGAAATTTTGTTTTATAGCCGGGGTCCGGTTACCTGGAAACACAACGAAGTGACCAATTTTTTTGAACATCAGCCTAATTACTACGAAGATTATACTTATTTCTTTCTAACTACTGATTTGGGCCCCGGAAAGCGAATTCAGGATGCAAACTCCCCCACAACGGAACCAACGGATATAGTCACTGATTTTTTGGATTATCAGGTGTATGAGCAAAACCTTTTGAACCTCATTAATATGGGACGCACCTGGTATGGTGAAGTTTTTGATTTCAACCTGCTGCAGCATTTTGATTTCACTTTTTTAGACATTGTTACAAGCAAACCAGTTTTTGTGAAGTCAGCAGTGGCATCAAGAAATTTTAACCCGGCCAGTTTTCAGTGGCTTTTTAATGAACAGTTACAGGAAAGTTTCTCTTTTGGCATGGTTTCGTCAACAGGCTATGAGTTTGCCAAAGCAGGAAATGCCGCTTTTGAAGCCATGCCCGGTTCGTCCAATTTAAAAGTCAGCCTTAAATACAACCGCACGGCCAATACCTCCCGTGGATGGCTCGATTACATCAGCGTAAATGCCTGGCGGCAGCTTCGCTTTGGTGGTCAGCAATTGCTATTCAGGAATCCCGAAGCACTTGGCGAAACCAAAGTAAATGAATACCGCCTGAACAATGCGCCACAGCAGCTAACGGTTTGGGACGTAAGCAATCCGGTGAATCCGTTTCTGGTAAACACCACCCAATCTGGCAATGCCAAAACTTGGCGTTCGCAGGGAGATATTTTGCGCGAATACCTTGCATTTGACGGAAGCCTTTATCATCCCATTGAATTTGTGGAGCAATTGCCCAATCAAAACCTGCATGCCTTGCGCAATATTGATTACCTGATTCTTACAACAGAGGAGTTTATGGCAGAGGCTGAGCGCCTGGCCAACATTCACCGCAACCAAAGCAATCTGACAGTTTATGTAACCACGCCTCAGAAAGTTTACAATGAGTTTTCATCTGGTGGTCAGGATATAGCTGCGATCCGCGATTTTGTGCGCAGGCTTTATATGAGCAGCGACCCAGGCAAGCAAATCCGCTACCTTTTGTTGTTTGGAGACGCCTCTTTTGATTATAAAGACCGCATTGGCGGAAATACGAATTTTGTTCCCACCTGGCAGTCAGTCAACTCCTTGCATACGGTATTGTCTATTGCCACCGACGACTTTTTCGGTTATCTCGATGATGGCGAAGGGGGCGGGGCTTCCAATCTGCTCGATATTGGCATTGGTCGATTTCCGGTAGGCACAGTGGAACAGGCTGCGCAAATGGTGGATAAGGTGATAGCTTACTTGCGGAAGGATGACAAAACCATGGGACCCTGGCGCACATATGTAAGTTTTGTGGCCGATGATGGCGACGGAAACCTCCACATGCGGGATGCTGAAAACCTCTCGCAATTGCTTGATACTGCTTACCCGGCTTTGAATATTGATAAAATCTATTTGGATGCTTACGAGCAGACTGCCACCTCCGGCGGTCAAAAGGCCCCGCAGGTGAATGAGACCATCACGCGACGTCTTGAAAAAGGAAGCCTGATTCTAAATTACTCAGGCCATGGGGGCGAAGTGGGTTGGGCCGAAGAGCAAATTCTGCAAATTGCAGACATCACCTCCTGGCGCAATACTGATAAACTACCGGTTTTTATAACTGCCACCTGCGAGTTTAGCCGCTATGATGATGCTGAACGCACTTCGGCTGGTGAGTTGGTAATACTCAACCCACGTGGTGGTGCCATTGCTATGTTTACCACTGCCAGGGCCACCTTTGCTTCAGCCAATTTGTTGCTTAACAGGGCTGTTTTCAACAACAATATGTTTCAAAAGGAAAATGGTGAATATCCCCGTTTTGGTGATATTATCCGCAAAGCCAAACTCAACGGTGATGCCAACGACCGCAAATTTGTGCTGCTGGGCGATCCGGCATTGCATATGGCTTATCCCACCGAAAAGGTTGTAACAACACATATCAACGGACGTGCTGTAGGGTCAAGGCAAGACACCATCAAAGGTCTGGATATGGTAACCATTGCTGGTAAGATTACAGACGACCTGGGCAATTTGCATTCCGGCTTTAATGGGGTTGTTTATCCAACTGTGTTTGATAAGAAAAGCGAAATTATTACCAAGGGAGATGAAAATGGGTACGAGCAAGCTTTTAATGTGCGCAAGAGTATCATCTACCAAGGCAAAGCCAGTGTGGTCAATGGCCTTTTCGAATTCACATTTTTGGTACCCAAGGATATAGCCTATAATTATGGTACAGGGCGCATAAGCTATTATGCCACCAATTATGAAATTGATGCTTTTGGTGCCTATGAAGGAATTATGGTAGGGGGATTTAATGAAAATGCTGTTGCCGATGAGCGTGGGCCTGATATACGCCTGTTTATGAATGATACTACATTTAAAAACGGGGATATTACTGATGAAAGACCCATAATGCTTGCCCACATAACTGATGAAAGTGGCATAAACACAACCGGGGCAGGCATTGGGCACGATATAGTGGCAACTATTACTGGTGAAACGGAAGTGAGTGCCATCGTGAATGATTTTTTCAGTGCTGACCTTGATGAAAGCGCCTCGGGTACAATTTCCTATCCATTCTTTGGATTGAATGAGGGGCCCCATAGCCTTCGGCTCAAAGTATGGGATGTGTTTAACAATTCCAATGAGGCATCAATTGATTTTGTGGTCGTAAACAGCGAGCAAATGGCCATTGAGCAATTGATGAACTAT
>CAYTUA010000471.1:0-5510 GCA_964440855.1 uncultured Lentimicrobiaceae bacterium | reverse complement strand
CTTGTTGCCGGTTCCGGTGGCTTCAAGCAACAGATTGGCATCTTCCTCTTCATCTGCCCTGATGTGCAGCTTGGCCTGGGGATCGGTTACATTGCCGATACCGACCTTGCCCGATTCAGAGCCAACCGGGGTTCGGCTCACAAAGATCGTGGGAAAGGGGCTGTTGAAGCCGATCATGAGGCTTTCATGATGGTTGTTGGTTAGTTTGGCATCAATCCTTCCCGCACCAAACACAAATGACCCACCTGACAATGCTTCAACATGCGAACCTATGGCAAATGAATATGAGCCTTTAGCTTTGGCGTAAGTCCCAAACACAAAAGAGAAGTCATTCAATGCTTGTGAGAAACTTCCTATAACATTCGAATGCGGCCCTTTTTCAATACTACTCCAGCTACCAATGATATTGCTGTAGTGGCTTTCAAATTGAGGGGTACTGATTATATGAGAATTCCTGCCGGCGACAAATGAATAATTCCCGCTGGCAGTATTTCCTTCGCCAAAAGCCGTTGCATATTCACCTATTGCATTGATGCTGCCATGCAAGCTTATTTCCTGCGGATTGGTTGCCGTTCCCACCTGGAAATCGCCATTGACATGCAGTGTTGCCTGCGGTGTGCTTGTGCCAATGCCAACACCTTTGTTTTCAGGCAGTAAAAAACTGAGGTTTTGTTGGGGTGTGCCGGTGATATGCAACTCATCATCAAAATAAATACGCGCATGTTTGTTGGCAGAAGTAGCCTCAAGGCGAAGTGTGGCATCTTCCCCTTCATCAGCCCTGATGTGCAGCTTGGCCTGAGGATCGGTTACATTGCCGATGCCGACCTTGCCTGTATTGTTTATGCCAATGGATTCCCCAACAAAAAAGGTTGATTTGGTGGAGCCGAAACCGATCATTAAAGAATGGGTTTCGCTGTTTATCAGCGGATTGTCTATGTCAAAACCTGCACCAAAAACCATTGCTGTAGATGTATTAACTCTGGCAAATTGGCCTAAAACCGCTGAGCTTCCTCCTTCGGCAAATGCCCTATTGCCAAAAGCGAATGATGCCGACCCATTGGCCTCTGAATAAATGCCACCTGCGAATGAATAATTGGCTGTAGCTTTTGTGTGTTTTCCTATCGCACTGGGGAACAGCCCTGAAGTGATTGTCGAGTCACAACTCACGCAATCCTGGCTGTACACTTGCAAAGTTGATAAATTCAACAGGGTCAAAATCAGTAACAATCCGATGCTGTTGAAAGGGTTCTCAATTTTTGTTTTCATAGGTTTAAGGGTTTTTGTTTGTGGGTTTGATGTGGTTTGAATTGGTTTGTTCATGATGCGAATGGGGGCGGCAAGGGCGGCTTTTTGCACTCTATGTATTTGGTTTTGTAACTGCTTTCATGCTCCTGTTTTTGGTTCTGTTATTCCCAAGGCATTGGTGCCTGGTTTTTGCAATCAGTTTCTCTCAATGGCCCTCGACAGGCCTGTGAATCGTAAATTCCTATGGGCTTTTTGCCAACGCGGTTTTTCGCCTTGGCGGAATGGGAGCTCGGCCCGGGGGGTACCCAATGATTGGGCATCAGGAATTGTTTGTGCAATAATAACAATATTTAAATAAACAAACAAATTTTATTTATTTTTTTTTCATTGTTAATATTCCGTTAGTAATCAGAGGTTTGTTATCCGCTTAATCACACGAATGAAGCGAATGAACGCTAATTTTCTTTGATGAACTATATCAATTTGTTTTCATTCGCCTTATTCGCGAAAATTCACGGAAGCATTTAGCCACTAATATTGATAATTCACTACATCAACTGCTTGCTCAATTCCATAATGCCCTTTATAGATATTGCCCAGTTTGCCGTCAATCGAAATCAGCTGGCCGGAGGTGATGGTATGCCCATCGAGCTGGCAGCTTTTGTTGTCCTCGTCCACAACCAAACCGCTGCAATTGACCACACAGGTTTTGCCCAGCCTCACGGCTGTTACTGCGGCATGCGATGTGGCACCGCCACGAGCGGTAAGCAGCCCGTCGCAGGCAAACACCATCCCAATATCATCGGGAACGGTGTCGGGCCTGATCAGTACCATCGGCATTTCAGGATGCTCCTTGCGCAGCTGTTCCATATCGTGCTCATCAAATGCTGCGAGGCCATTCATGGCACCGCCACCAATACCAATGCCCCTTCCCATCAATTCCATATCTTCGGGTGCTGTTATAAATACATCCGTAAACTGGTCCACACGCAGGTCCTGGTCGCGGGTTTGCAAAATATAAAAGTCTTCCGGCTTTTCCGACTCAAAGGTGAATTCAATTTCCTGCGGACTGTAGCCGTGGTTTTCGGTGAGTTCGGTGGCCAGCTCATAAATGCGTTTGTAAATGGCCGGGTAGGTGGTTTGCATCGAAGGCAATTGGATACCGGTTTGTTTGCGTTGGGTTTCGCCAATGGGAAGGGGTTTCACCAGTCCGGCCACAATATCTTCGCCCTGGCTGCGCATGGTAAAATCGCCGTAAAGGTGCACGCCTGGCCTTTCGCGGTGGGGGTTCTGGGTGAAAACAACACCTGTGCCGGAATGGTTGTTGAGGTTGCCAAAAATCATTTGCTGCACAATCACCGCTGTTCCCCAATTGTCGGAAATCTGCAGGTGCCGCCGGTAAACATAAGCCCGTTCCGACGACCACGACTCAAACACCATATTGATGGTGTGCATCAGCTGCATGAAAAGGTCTTCTTCAAAATGCACATGGTGCTTGCTAAGTACTTGTTTGTAAGCCAGTGCAATGGAGCGCATATTGGCCGGTTCAAACTCCAGCTTTTGCTTCACTTGCAGTTTCTGTTTGAAACCTTCCATCACCTCATCAAATACATCCCTGTCGATGCCATGCGCCATACCCCAACTTTGCAGCAAACGCCTGTACGAATCCCAAATGGACCAGCTGTACTTGGGTTGGCGGCTGATGGCTTCAACAAGTTTGTCGTTCAGGCCCACATTCAGTATGGTGTCCATGGCACCCGGCATGGAGATGGCTGTGCCCGAGCGCACCGACAACAGGAGCGGATTGCGGGCATCGCCGAAGTTGCGCCCGGAGGCTTTTTCAAGTTTGGTTAAATGTTTTTTTATCAGTTCGTTCAGTTCCGAGCGCAAGGCTTCTAACTTGAGGATGGTAGGTTGCCGGCGAAAAACTTCGGTGGTGATGACAAATCCGGGTGGGATGGGAAAGTTGCTCAGATAAAGGTTTTTAAGGTGATAGGCCTTGCTGCCCAAAAACACCTGGTTGTCCACTTTTGGGGTTTGTTCATCCAATGGGCTGATCACCAAATCGGAATTGTACGACATGATATCGCTGATGAGGTTGCCATCGAGCCTGTCGGACATGCTGCGCAATGATTGTAAGATGCGTGTGACAAAATTGTCGAGGGGTTGCACCAAAAAGGCTTCTGCAATCACGTCGCGATGAAACTCCTCTGACTTGCGGCTGATCAGTTTCTGGGCGTCTTTTTCGCTCAAATTGCCTTCTGCATCAAATAGTTGGGGAATAATTACCTTGAGCGGGTATTCGTACGATTTCAGGAAGTATTTGATAATGATCCGCTTGACGTCCTCGGCCAGAAACTGAAAAATATTGATGTATTGGTCGAAGGAAAAACTTCTCGAAGTGAGGCTGTAGCGCAGCATTTGCAAATTGGAGGTAAAACTTTGGTTGGTGATGCCATCCAGTTCGAGCCCTTCGCGGAAGTATTCCATGATCACACTGATCTCGCCCAGTGTTTTGGCTGAGATATAGTCCAGGTTGATATGGTCCACCACTTTTTCCATCAACCTTGTAGCCACCTTTTCCAGCCTGAAGGTAAGTCCCAGGGCTTCGAATTTGTTTTCGCGGTAAACGCCATACATCGATGGAATGCCAATGGCAATATGTCTTTTATGATAAATATGTTCCCAGCTTTCACTTTCTTCGGGATTGAAAATGATCTTTTTCAATTTGTCCATAAAAGCATAGATCAGCCGCAGCGATTGTTCCACATTATTACTCTTGAGGGCCTGGTTAAACTTTTCAATTTCAGCGGCTTCAATAAAAGGGTGCTGTTTGAGCAATTGAATGATATTGACCGTTTCGAAGGAGTATTTTTCGCGCAGGTGGGCATACAGGTCGCGTATGTCGTGCAGGCGCTCTTTATCTCGCTGGTTATCGGTTTCCAGTTTGTCGAGCAACTGGTCAAAACCATCACGCGACAGCTCAAGCAAGCCGTCCGAATCGGTACCGTTGATGGCGGCCATGTGCACCACCATTTCATGCACAGGGGCAAACCATTCGTTTTCAAGGTTGATGCTTTCGTAAACGTTTTCGGGGAGTATGGATTTTAGATTGTCCAGTTTGCCATCATACCAAAAGCGGAAAATCTTGCTTGTGAGGCCAATCAATGTATTGTTGCTTTCGGTGTGTACTTGCTTGCGCAAAAAATGGATGAGTTTGTCCTGCCGCCCCGACACCTCGTCCATGGTGGTGGTTACCTTGCGGATTTCGCCTTCTGCGCCAATTTCATTAAAGTAAACGGGGAAAATCCGCGTGAGCTGTTTCACCTTTTTGTAATAGGGGGCGATGTTTGAATTCAGTATTTTGGTTATCTCGCGTTGAAACAGGTCGGTATCGCTGATAAAGATGCCGCCAAGGCGCAGGTTGACAATCAAAGCCGAAAGCAGTTTCTCCATAATCGACTGTGAATACTCAATCAGCTGCAGCCACACGCGGATGTTTTTAATATGGTTTTCATTCACGCTGAGTTGCCAGTCTTCATCCACGAAAACCGTTCCCGGACTACAAAAACCAAAGTCGATCAATAATTTTTCAAAGTGGTTGATCAGCTCCTTGTGTTCGCTTTTATCAATATCGATTATTTTTAATCCCACCGTCAGGTGAATATCCAGTACGGCCGACATATGTGAGTGCCTGAGTTCGTGGGCCAGCTCAAAAATGGTATCAACAAAGGGAAACACATCATCGGGCTTCAATTCGTCAATGGCTTGTCTGATCATGCCATCGAGGTTCCAGATCAGGCGCTCTCGCTGCTGCGTCATGCCCGGCAGGTGAAGCAGGTAAAACACATAATGAAACTTCTTGATAAAGAGATTCAACAGGGAGCTGGCTTCCGTAAATCGGGTAGCAAGCAGCTCGTGGTCAACTAGTTTGCTTCTGAAATCCATCCAGGTATTGAGTTGCTGTACCTGGTTTGTAAGCTTGTCGAAAAAGGCGGCGCCGAGATGCTTGCTCAGCTTTTGTTTTTCTTCGTCGGTGAGCCCCTGCGTGCTTTCGAGCCAATAATCGAGTTCTGAGGTGGTTTTCCAGTATTGATAGCTTTCAAGAAATACCTTACGTGCAAAAGCAAGGGCCTGTTTTTCATTGTCCTTATCCTCAGCAGCTTCGCCTAAATAGCGCAGGATAAATTTGTTGGAAATAATAAAGGGGAGCGGGCTGAAGGCAAAACCGGCCTCAAGAATTTCGAGGCATTCGGGAACGAGGG
>CAYTUA010000470.1:0-5724 GCA_964440855.1 uncultured Lentimicrobiaceae bacterium | reverse complement strand
AAGCACAATTCAAGGATCAGGTCGCTGACCTGGAGCATGAATTACAATATACCAAAGAAAGCTTGCAAGCCACTGTTGAAGAGCTTGAAACATCCAATGAGGAATTGCAAGCATCCAATGAGGAACTAATTGCCAGCAATGAGGAATTGCAAAGTACCAACGAAGAGCTGCAATCAGTAAATGAGGAGCTATATACCGTGAATGCTGAATACCAAAATAAAATTGAGGAACTTACCCAACTCAACAACGATATCAACAACCTTTTGGTAAATACGGAAGTGGCAGCACTCTATCTCGATAGTAAATTGTGCATACGTAAGTTTACCCCCAGCTTTGCCAAGGTGAGCAAGTTGATGGATTTTGATGTGGGAAGGCCAATAAAAGATTTGGCAACGGCTTATGTGTATCCTGATTTTATGCATGACATTGACAGCGTGCAGGAAAACCTCATTCGAATCGAAAAAGAAGTTGCCCATAGCAATGGCAATCATTATCTGCTGCGGATAGTTCCTTACAGGACAGACTATCAAGCTGTTGACGGAATACTGGTAACCATGGTCACCATTGATTCATTACATGCTGAGCGCGAAAATCTTAAAATTGCCAAATCGCAACTTGAGCAGGCACTCGAAATGGGTAATATGGCCTGGTGGGAATGGGATGTGCAAACAGGCCAGGTAGCCATGCACGAGAAGAAAGCAACCATGCTTGGTTATTCAATGGATGAATTTCCAAAAGATGTTTACGAAATATGCAAACTGATTCATCCTGATGATTATGATAAAACCATGCAGCATATGCGCGACCATTTGGAAGGAAAATTCCCGGCTTATGACATTGCCTATCGTATCCTGGCCAAAGATGGAAGCTACAAATGGTACCAAGATAAAGGAGGTGTTGTGGAGCGCGATAGCAAAGGTAAACCCCTCAGATTATTGGGATTGGTAAGCAACCTTTCAGCACAGGATTGGGTAATTGAAGAAATTTGCAACGATCTGAAAAAGCCCGGTGAGAAACAATCCGCTAAACAAAAAGCAAAAAAATAAACTACAAACCTGCCATTACTTTAAAGTTATGTCCAAAGAAAACCGGGCCAAAATTAAACAACGTATCGAAAAAGTTCTAATAAACAAAAGCAAGGTACTCAACGATGCCTATACCAAATCGTTGGAAGAACTTGTTGAAGAATTGAAAAGCTATCAAATTGAGCTGGAATTTCAGAATGAAGAATTGGAGCGAATTCAAGAGGAGTTGCTCAATTCGCGTGATGCCTATCAGCAGTTATATCAAAATGCACCAGTAGGTTATGTGATCGTGGACGATAAATTCAGGCTTAAAAAGTTCAACAAGACCTTTGAAGGTTTCTTTAAATTGGAGAATATCCTTACTGAAGGATTTGACTTCAGGAAATTGATTAAGCCGCATGAGCAAAATCGCTTTTATAGTTTTGCCCGTAAACTGATGAAAGAAGGAGAGGCTGAGTCTGTCGAGCTGGCATTTCAATCAAAAGTCAGGGGGGCTTTTTATTTGGCAGTGAATGGAAACCTGGAACAGGCAGCAGAAGGAATCCGATACAGGCTCACCTTGCTTGATATATCAGAACAAAAGGCCATTGAAGAAAAGCTGAACCGAAGTGAAAAACATTACCGAAGTCTTTTTCATGGATCAAAAGATGCCTTGCTGGTGTTGGATTTTCACACCCGGAAATTCGTTGCGGTAAATGAACAGGCAGTGGCCCTCTTTGGTGCTGAAAACGAGGAGCATATGTTGCAGTTAGGCCCTGCAGAACTTTCTCCCAAACTACAGGACAATGACTTGCCATCAGCTGACTACAGCATGAAAATGATGGAAACAGCCATTAATAAGGGATCCCACCTTTTTGAATGGAAACACAAGCGACTGGATGGCGCATTGTTTGATGCTTCAGTATTGCTTACAGCTTTCGAAATGGATGGGCAAACCCTGTTGCAAACTACCGTGCGCGATATTACCGAAAGAAAAATAGCTGATGAAAAACTTGCTGAAACTTCTGCTTATCTCGAAAACCTGATTAATTATGCCAACGCCCCTATTATTGTTTGGGATAGCAAGCTATCTATTACCCGATTTAATAAAGCATTTGAAAAATTATCTGGTTATCAAGCAGATAATATTCTGGGGGAGAACCTTAGTACACTGTTCCCAAACGATAAAGTAGAGGATATTATTGATTTGATTGAAGCTACAGCAAAAGGCCAAAGGCTTGAATCGGTTGAGATTGAAATTTTGTGTGCTGATAATACCCGAAAAATTGCTCTTTGGAATTCAGCCAATATATTGAATGAGTTTGGTGAAACGGTCTCTACCATCGCACAGGGGCAAGATATCACCCAACGCTTAGAAGCAGAAAACATTATCAGGCAACGCTCTCAAATGATTCAACTATTACTTGATTCTACAGCCGAAGGTATTTGCGGTGTTGATGAAAACGGACAGTGTACCTTTGTTAATAAATCAGCCATCACCATGTTAAGCTATGAAAAGGAAGAAGCGGTATTGGGTCGTAACCTGCATGATATTATGCACCACACACAGGAGGATGGCCAAAATCATTCACTTGATGTTTGTGCCATACACAAGGCTTTTTTACGTGCCCAAAAATCCCATTCTGATGATGAGGTGTTCTGGCGGGCTGATGGCAGCAGCTTTCCTGTCGAATATTGGTCATATCCCATTGAGCAGGAGGGAAAAATACTTGGTGCTGTTATCACATTTATCGATATTTCTGAGCGCAAGCAAAGCGAAAACAAACTGAAAGCACTGAACAAATCATTGACGGATGCCAATCAAACCAAGGATAAATTGTTTTCGATAATATCCCACGACCTGCGTTCCCCTGCCGCTGCTGTGTTGGGGCTGGCCAGCCTGTTGCAGGAAAATTATGATAGCTTGCAGGCTGATGAGTTAAAAAGAATCGGAAAGTCTATTTATTCGAGCGCGGACAACCTGAGCGAATTGCTCGATAACCTGCTGGAATGGTCGCGCCTTCAAAGCGGGACAACTGCAGCTGAACTAAAACAGGAGTCAGTTGGAGAGCTCATAAATAGTGTATTTGAAAACTTGCGCCAGATGGCTGAGCTAAAGAAAATTCTGGTGGCAGTACATGTGGAAGAGCAGCTTACGGCTTATTTCGACAAGCGGATGATGGCCTCAGTCATACAAAACTTAATGTCAAATGCAATCAAGTTTACGCCCCGGGGCGGAAAAGTGATTATAATGGCTTCAAAACACAATGATGAAATGGTTGCCATTCAGGTAATAGATACAGGCATTGGTATTCCGCAATCAATTATGGATGAGCTGTTTGTTGTGAACAACTCAAAAGGGAGGTTAGGAACTGATGGAGAACGTAGTTCGGGTTTGGGGCTTATTTTATGTCATGAGTTCCTGCAAATGCACAGGGGCAGTATAAATGTGCAGAGTAAAGAGGGAAAGGGATCAACTTTTAAAGTGTTGTTGCCTGTTAAACCTGAATAGGGCCGGCAAGCCAACTTGACGCTTTTTTTGGAGCAAATCATTGCTTTGTTTGCGTTTGAAAGCGTAAATTCATATATTTGATGGTTAAACCATTGCCCAGTGAATGAAATATATACCCAGCTTGTCGAGCTAATCGAACGGAACCAACCACATGCACTGTGCATTGTAGTTGATTCAAAAGGATCAACACCACGCAAAGCAGGATCAAAAATGATCGTGTTTCCTGATGGTGGAATTTTTGGAACTATTGGTGGTGGTGCCTTGGAAATGAAGGTGATAAAAGAGGCGGTTGATGCCATTAGGCATGCCAGCACGAAAACGGTACATTACCAATTGGACAAAGACCTGGCCATGCAATGCGGTGGTGATGTAAGTGTTTATATCGAAGCTTTTAACCAAATGCCTGAGCTGTTTATTTTTGGTGCAGGTCACATCGGCCGCGAACTGGGTGGGCTGGCACTAAAACTGGGTTTTCAGCTCACTTTTATAGACGAACGACCAGGTATTTTCGAGGCATTCACACTGCAAAAATCCCGGTGCATCAACAGCGATTGCATGAAAACAGCCCGCGAAATAGAAGTTGGCAACAACACTTATATAGTAATTTGTACCCATGAACATGCACTGGATCAGGCCATTTTAGGTGAATTGGGACAGCATAACCCATACTATATTGGCTTGATGGCCAGTAAACGTAAAGCTGCCACCATCAGAAAAAACCTGTTGGATAGTGGACAATTAACTGATCATCAATTGGAAAAGGTGGATATGCCAATAGGCATCCCCATGAAAGCCGAAACACCCTTCGAGATCGCCCTGAGTATAGCGGCCCGGCTTACAGACATGAAGAATAATATACACCATAGCTGAGACTAAAAATCAGAAATTGTCATGACCTGCTCAAACAATTTGACTACATGATTAAAAACACCATCAGTTTTTTACATCACAACAAGCTTATTAACATCAATTTTGATGAAGCTGACTACAGGCCTTCCACTACGGTTTTGAATTATTTGCGTCAACAAGCAGCTTTCAGGGGAACCAAGGAAGGCTGTGCCGAAGGTGATTGCGGCGCTTGCACAGTGGTGCTTGCTGAATTGGACGGGCAAGGTGACCTGCGATACAAGGCTGTCGATTCCTGTCTTTTGTTTTTGCCGGCTTTGCATGGTAAACAATTGATAACCATTGAAAACCTGTCCCGGAATGAAGCTTTAAAAACCTTGCTGCACCCGGTGCAGCAGGCAATGGTTGATCAACATGGTTCACAGTGCGGTTATTGCACCCCTGGTTTTGTAATGGCCCTTTTTGCTTTTTATAAATCGGACAAACCGGCTACACGCAAGTCTGTGCAGGAAAATCTGGTCGGCAATCTTTGCCGTTGTACAGGTTATGAGTCCATAATTAGGGCGGCAGTGCAATGCTGTTCAAGCCGTCAATCTGAACAGTTTTCTGAAATGGAAAACTTTGTAAAAGACAAGCTTAAGCAAATAAAATCAGAACAGCCAAGTGCTGAAATAATTACCAGTAAACAAAATTATTTTTTGCCGTCTACACTTGGCCAGGCATTGGATTGGCGAACACAATATCCGGAAGCGACGGTAATTAATGGGGCTACGGATACAGCCATTCGTCAAAATAAAACATGGGAATTCCTGCCGCAGATTATAGACCTGTCGCATCTGGCCGAATTGAAAACCATCGAAAGACGAAATAGCCTCACTTATTTTGGTAGCGGAGTTTCCATAGAGCAATTCAGCATGTATGCCAAAGAAAACCTGCCTGAATTGTTACCTATGTTGGATGTTTTTGCTTCGGTACAAATTCGTGAAGTAGCTAGCATAGGTGGTAACCTCTCAACAGCCTCTCCCATCGGTGACCTCATTCCGGTGATGATGGCGCTAAAAGCCAAATTGAAGATAACCGGGCCGCAAGGCAACCGCTGGGTCGAGATGGAAGATTTTATAACTGATTACCGTCAGAATTGCTTGCAAAAAGATGAATTACTGGTTGGGATTGGAATCCACGATTTGAAAGCCAACACCTTTTTCAGGACAGCCAAAATTTCTACCCGTCGCGATTTGGATATTTCTACAGTAAATATTGCCATGCGTTTGCAACTGGGTGCCAATGAAATTGTTGAAGAAATTTTATTGGCCTATGGCGGCATGGCAGCAACCGTAAAACGCGCTGGCAAAGCTGAGCAGT
>CAYTUA010000469.1:0-2688 GCA_964440855.1 uncultured Lentimicrobiaceae bacterium | reverse complement strand
GTCTCAATGCGGTTCCAAAAGTATTTGCTGCCATCTAGCAAAGATAACCGATAATGAGATGATGAATGAAATTTTTACGTTAAACTTTCATAACGAGGGCCTTCCCTGTATATGACTTGTGGTTTTTTACCAAGTCTTCCGGAGTGCCCTCAAAAACAATTTTACCTCCTCCATCGCCTCCCTCCGGCCCCAGGTCGATAACCCAGTCCGCTGACTTGATAACTTCTGCATTGTGTTCGATTACAACAAGGGTGTGCCCATGCTCAATCAAAGCATTGAAGGCATCCAGCAATCGGTGGATGTCGTGGAAATGCAAACCGGTGGTTGGTTCGTCAAAAATAAACAAGGTTGGCTTTTCACTTTGCCCTTTTGTAAGGAACGAAGCCAGTTTAATGCGTTGTGCCTCCCCTCCACTCAAGGTGCTCGACGACTGCCCAAGGCGTAGATAGCCAAGACCCACATCCTGCAAAGGCTGCAATTTGGTTAAAATGCGTTGTATCACACTGCCCTTGTTATGCAGGCTAAAGAATTCAATGCTTTCATCCAAAGTCATATCCAGGATATCGCTGATAGATTTGCCATTGAATTTAACATCCAGCACCTCTTCTTTGAATCGTTTTCCTGAACAGCTGTCGCATGGCAGGTAAATGTCAGCCATAAACTGCATCTCAATCTTGATAACACCCTCACCCTCACAAGCATCGCAACGGCCACCAGGCACATTAAAGGAAAAATAACCTGTTTTGTAGTTGCGCGTTTTGCTAAGTTTTTGATCCGCGTACAATTGCCTGATTTCATCAAAGGCTTTCACATATGTTACCGGATTGGAGCGCGATGAACGCCCTATGGGGTTTTGGTCAATCATTTCGATGGCAGCTATGCGGTGCAGGTCGCCATTTATTTTTCCAAAACGGCCACTTCGGTCGGCATGCCCGCCGAGGATTTTTTTAATGGCCGGATATAGTATTCCCCTTATCAGGGACGATTTTCCCGAACCGCTTACGCCTGTAACGACCGTCAATATATGAAGGGGAATTTTTACATCTATATTTTTAAGGTTGTTCTCCCCTGCCCCGATAATTTCAAGGTAATCGCGCCATTTGCGTCG
Source organism: uncultured Lentimicrobiaceae bacterium (assembly GCA_964440855.1). GTDB lineage: Bacteria > Bacteroidota > Bacteroidia > Bacteroidales > F082 > CALAZZ01. Next base: position 1,580 of record CAYTUA010000469.1, on the reverse strand, counting down.
GATATCAGGCACAGGGATGGCCCGTTCACCACTGAGGTAAGCGCCCGTAAGGCTTTGCTTATCCTTTAACACTTGCTGGTAGGTTCCCTGAAAAACAAGCTCACCACCATGGTTTCCTGCCAATGGGCCAATGTCGATTAATTGATCTGCTGCCTTAATGATGTCTTCATCGTGTTCAACAACAATTACTGTATTGCCTATGTCCCTCAGGCGCTTCAATACTTTAATCAAGCGGCTGGTATCGCGTGGGTGCAGCCCAATGCTGGGTTCGTCGAGGATATACGTAGAACCTACCAGACTGCTGCCCAGCGAAGTGGCCAGGTTGATGCGCTGAGATTCGCCACCCGAAAGCGAATTTGATAAACGGTTGAGCGTGAGGTAACCCAATCCGACATCATTCAGAAAACGCAACCTGTTTACAATTTCAATCAGCAAACGCGAAGCAACCTGCCTGTCATAGTCGCTTAATTGGATGGTTTCAAAAAAAAGCTGTGCTTCGGCCAATGGCATGGTCACTACTTCTGAAATGGATTTGCCCGCAACCTTTACATAGTTGGCATCTTTTCGCAAACGAGTGCCCTCACAATCAGGACAAATAGTTTTTCCACGATAGCGCGAAAGCATCACACGGTACTGAATTTTATAGGTTTGCTCTTCAATATGCCTGAAAAATGCATCCAGCCCTTCAAACCATTGGTTGCCGGTCCACAGGAGTTTCTGCTGCTCCTTTGACAGCGAATAATAAGGTTTATGAATGGGGAAGTCGAATTGGTGCGCATTGGATACCAGCTGTTCTTTCCACTCTCCCATTTTTTCACCTTTCCAGCAGGCAATGGCGCCTTCATAAATGGAGAGCGATTTGTTGGGCACTACCAAATCTTCGTCAATACCGATGATGCTGCCAAATCCCTCACAGGTTTTACAAGCTCCATAGGGATTGTTAAAAGTGAACATATTCACCGAAGGTTCTTCAAAAGTGATTCCATCCGCTTCAAATCGGTTTGAAAAATCTACTGAGGAAGTTTTTCCTTCTTGCTCTATTTGCAAAATACAGCTGCCATTTCCTTCATAAAAAGCAGTTTGGACCGAATCAGCAATACGTGCCGACAAGGATTCATCTGAATCTGGCAGCACAATGCGGTCAATAACAACTTTAAGCTTTGCATCGGCTTTGGTTTCACCATTGTCAATCATCTGGTCGATTCGTTTGATCTGCCCCCTGACCATTACCCTGCTATACCCTTGCTGCATAAGGACATGCAATTGTTCCTTCCGTGTCCTGCCTTCAATGGGATGCAAAGGGGCTAAAATCAGGATGATGGCATCGCCATGCCTATTTTGCACATAATTGACCACATCTTTCACCTGATGTCGCTGCACCGGCCTGTCGGAAATAGGCGAAACAGTCTGTCCTATGCGTGCGAAAAGCAGTTTGAGGTACTCGTAAACCTCCGTGGAAGTTCCCACAGTAGAGCGCGGATTGCGTGAATTCACTTTCTGTTCGATGGCAATTGCCGGCGAAAGGCCACTGATATTGTCCACGTCAGGCTTGTTCATACGTCCTAAAAACTGCCTGGCAT
>CAYTUA010000468.1:0-4377 GCA_964440855.1 uncultured Lentimicrobiaceae bacterium | reverse complement strand
ATCAACAGGCTTTTGGTATAGGCAAGCTCGTTGCGCAGGGCATCCGAGTCCAAGTAAACAAAAAGGGTTTTTCTTCGGATGTGCAAATCGTTGGTATGTTTGGCGATCATTTTTCCAACAACACTTTCCCATGAATTAATCAGTTTTATTTCATCCAGTTTCGGCTCAAGATTATAAATCTTGAGAAAATCGCGGATTACATTATCCAAAGGTTGTTCGTTGTGTGCTGACATAGGGCAAAAGTAGGGAAAATATTTGAAGTTTTTTTAAGTTGTAAATAATATATAATCAGCTGGTTAAATATTATTTTCAACCAAACTGCATTGTCCGTTGATCACTTCAAAAATGCGGTGGTCAATCTGGCTGTTTTCGAATAGTTTTTCAACACGTTGACGCTGCGTATCGGTGATGAAAATCTGACCAAAATCGTTGTTGCTTACCAGTTTAACAAGTTGTGCCACACGCAAATCATCCAATTTATCAAAAATATCATCGAAAAGCAAGACCGGTTTGATGCCCATAATTTGGCGGGTATATTCAAACTGGGCCAGCTTAATGGCAATGGCAAACGATTTTTGCTGGCCTTGCGAACCGAATTTTTTTAGGGGATGACCGGCAATTAAAAAGTCCAGGTTGTCCTTATGAACGCCAACATTGGTGTAGCGCGATTGCCTGTCGCGGTTGAGTGCGTCCCTGAGAAGTTGCTCCAATGTTTGGTTGTTCATATCTGCATCATAAACAATATCAACTACTTCTGTGTCGTTCGCAACCTTGGCATAGTAACTCCTGAAAATGGGTATAAATTCGCTCAGAAATTTTTTCCGGCCTTCATAAATAACCTGACCACTGCTTACCAGTTGCTTGTCCCACACATTGATTTGGTCTGCATCAAAATGACGTTGTTCGGCAAACTGTTTTAGCAGCACATTGCGTTGCAACAAGGCTTTGTTGTATTTGATAAGTTCGTTCAGGTAGATAGGATCGAATTGGGCGATTACACCATCAATAAACTTCCGTCTTACGTCGCTGCCTTCGTTGATCAGGTCGCGATCGTAGGGTGATACCATCACCAATGGGAACTTGCCAATATGATCGGCCAAGCGATCGTATTCCTTTTTATTAAACTTAAACGACTTTTTTTGATTGCGTTTCTGCACACAGCTGATATTGTCGGCTTCATCACCATGGCGGAAGTAGCGTCCGTGAATGCTGAAAAAATCCATGCCATGCCTGATGTTCTGCATATCAACGGCATTGAAGTAACTTTTGCAAAAAGAAAGGTAGTAGATGGCATCCAGGATATTGGTTTTTCCGGCACCATTGTTCCCGATAAAGCAGTTGATCTTTTCGGAAAAGTCGAGTTCGGCTTCGCTATAATTTTTAAAATTTATAAGGTACAATTGCTTTAAAAACATGCTCTTTGTTTGATCAGATTGCGGTATGGATTTGCAAAAATAGCAAGCTTAACGAAACAGCTGCTGAATGTTCGTAAACTTATTGCAGCCGCCAGATGGCCAATCGCATCGAATTGAATAGAAAAAGCCAACAATTACTTCTTGATGGAGTCGATCAATTTGTTCATCAACACCTCACCACGTGCCGTATTGTCGCCCAGAAAACGGGCCATTTCCTGTGCCATACTGATTTGATGTTCGATGAGTTCCTGTGCGCGAATAATGGTCTCCGTTTTGATTTCGTTCAGTTTTTCCTTGTTGATCTTCAGGTCGGTGATATCCACAAAAATGCCCACATATTGCGACAATTCGGGAATGGCATAGCTTATTTGGTGGCAAATCAGGTTGTAACTGCTATAGTGCATGGTTTGCCGGATAAGTGTTTCCTCTGAAGTGGCCATTTTCTCAAAGGCATCCGGATCAATCAGATAACTTATTTTTCGCCCAATAAGCGCGTCCGAGCAAGAAAACATTTTTTTGAACGCGGCATTCATATGAACTATTTCCAGTGTGTTGTTTAACAAAATAATACCATTGGGATCGTGGTCAATCATCAGGTCAAACTTTTTCTCAGCCAGGCGCCGCATATAAGGCATACACATCTCGGGCTCGGCAATGCCCTGCAACACAGCAATGGCTTTGTTGCGACAGCTGCTGAATCCACAGGCCATGCAATTGAGCTCATCCTCGGCTTTGTGTTTGCCAGTAAGTTGCAATACGGCTTGTATCTGGCTTTCGCTAAACAACAGTTGTTGCTTGTTGGCAAGGGGAGGGTAGTGGGCGTTGAGCCGATCAAATAGTTTTGTGCTTTCCACTGTTGCACCCGGTTTGGATTTGGCAAATTGCAGCACCATATTCCTGCGGCTATAGAGGCTTTGCTTGTGTCTTACAGAGGGGCCATTGATGCAACCATGCTTGCAAAAAAGCGGTTCAATAATCCATTTTTGATGGCCATTCTGCTGGTCTTTCTTTTCTGCAAGACCATTCAGGACCTCCCTTATTTCATCAAAACCGCTCACCGCAATGGTGTTTGCTTGCAGCATATCCGTATCCAGTCCTGCAGTTTTGAGCAAACCACCCTCGAGTGCAAACAAACGGGCGTTGGTACCTGCCTCTTCATCAAAATTGCTTTCTTCGCAATGCTGAAGGTTTATTTGTTTGATTTTCAACAACTCATCGAGTTCTTCAAACGTCAATACAGCATCAATAAAAACCTCATTATTACCAGCAGTGGCTTCCGCTTTTTTGGCTACGCAAGGTCCTGCAAAAATCACCTTGCGTTTGGGATGCTTTTGTTTGAGCATGCGTGCATGGGCCAGCATAGGCGAAACCACCGGAACCAGGTTTGGGGCGAATTCAGACACATATTGGCTGATATAACTGACCACCGCCGGACATGCTGTGCAAATATGGTCCATGCCGGGCCGGGCCTGCATCCACTGCAGGCTTGCTTCAGCGGTGTGCCAGGCACCAATGGCGGTTTCGCCAACGTAATTGAACCCCAGGGAGCGCAAAGCTGAGGGGAGCCGTTTTTGTTCCCATGGGGTGTAACATGCTGCGAACGAAGGGGCAAGACTTACAGCCAAATCATCATTTGCTTCGAGCATAGCCAGAACTTTGCCATAATCTGTGCGATACGCTTTGGCATGTTGCGGGCATTCAGCAATACAGGTGCCACAAGCAATGCACTGATCGGCAATCACTTGTGCCTGTCCCCCTTCCATCTTGATGGCGTTAACAGGACACACCCTTACACAGCGGTAACAATCGCGGCACATGGCCTTGCTTGTGTAAACAACGGCTGATTTTTCCTGCGGGCGTATGGGGTTCCTGTTTTGCATCTTTGTTAAATCTTGTAAACTAAACTTCAGAAATAAGCGCACCAATCCTTTTTATTTCCTGGTCAAGCAGCATTTTTGCCTTTTCAAAAGTGGCGTGTTCGAGCACTTTTTGATTGACACGTAAAACCGGGCCGCGGTCGCACCGCTCAAAGCAGAAGGTAGCTTTAACGTCCACCATATCTTCTTGTCCCTCAAAACCTACTATATCTTCCAGTTTGTTCTCGGTAACATATTGCATCATTTGCCTCAGCAGCTCCTGCGAGCCTTTAACGAAACAATTGGTTCCAACACATACGCAAACCTCAATTTTTGGATGATCGGTATTTCGGATTGTAATCAGCTGATCTGTAATTCTTTTGCGACCGTGATAATGTGTGTGTAACAACTGGTGTGCCTTGGGGCCGCCAATTTCGCCGAGCGTCAATTTGTAAAGCTCTTTGATGTAAGGATTGTCCTGTGATTTGTGTAACTGCAATTGCTTGTCGGTATTGTAAAGTCCCTGCATGCGTTTTTCGCGGTATCCAGGTTCAAAACTAACAGGTTGTCCACCTCCTGCGATGCAGCCTCCGGGGCAGGCCATTACCTCGATCAGGTCGTAGTCTGAATTTCCTTTTTTGATCTCATCACAAAGGATGCGGGCATTCGAAAGGGTGTGTGCAATGCCCAGCTTCAATTTGATATCGCCTATTTCCATCTCAACAGTCCTTATGCCGTCCATGCCTCTTACTTGCTTAATATCAGTGTTTAAAAGTGTTTGTCCGGTAATTTTTTCATAGGCAAAACGAAGCACAGCTTCACTCACACCCCCTGTGTTGCCAAAGATTACGCCGGCCCCGGTTTTGAAGCCCAAGGGCAGATCAAAGGATTCGGGTGTAAGTTTTCGGAATTGAATACCGGTTTCATGAATCATACGTCCGAGTCCTTCGGTTGACAATACATGGTCCACTTCGGCAGTACCCTCGTGGATGAATTCCTCACGCTTGGCCTCGAATTTTTTGGCCGTACATGGCATAATCGAAACAACCACAAGCTGTTCGGGTTTGATACCCAAAATAGCCGGCAAGGTTTCCCTGGCAATGCTT
>CAYTUA010000467.1:0-2688 GCA_964440855.1 uncultured Lentimicrobiaceae bacterium | reverse complement strand
AGATGGTGCTCAGGGTCAGGGAGGTGGTTACCACGATGGGGGCATTGGCTGGTACCGTAAATCATTTAATATTGAAAAGAATAGTCTTAAAAATACCATCTATATCAATTTCGATGGGGTTTACATGAACAGCGAAGTATGGGTTAACGGTCACTATTTAGGCAAACGCCCCTATGGCTACATTAGCTTCCGATACGATATTTCGGAGCATTTAAAAGAAGGACAAAACACCCTTGCTGTTAGGGTTGATAACAGCCTGGAACCATCGGCACGCTGGTATCATCCCTGTGGTATTTATGCGCCTGTAAAACTAATCGAGGTAAATCCTGTGCATATTTCTCCCAACGGTATTTATGTTACTACACCTGTAATTGAAAAGTCAAAGGCTACTGTAAATGCAGAAGTAACACTTACAGCTAATTCGGATAAAAGCAAAAAGATAAGCATCACAACAAGTGTGATTTCTCCAAAGGGTGATGTACTCCAAACTGCAGAAACCAGGGTTAAAGATATCTCTGATCCCGTAAGTCTAAAAATTGAAGTCAGCAACCCGCAATTATGGAGCCCCGATACACCAACTTTGTACGCGATTTTTACACAGGTAAAGGATGGAAAGAAGATCATTGATGAAGTTAAAACCATCTTTGGGTTTAGAACCATTGAATGGGAAACCGAAACAGGATTTTGGCTCAACAGCGAAAATGTGAAACTGAAAGGTGTTTGCGAACACTGGGAAGGTGGGCCCGTTGGTGGCGCATATACAAAACCACTGCTGCGATGGAAATTGCAATTAATAAAAGACATGGGCAATAATGCCATCAGACCCTCGCACAATCCCACACCTCCAATGTTTTACGAAATCTGCGACGAGATTGGACTGCTGGTTATGGACGAGATTTTTGATGGATGGAACAGAAAAGCCATGCACGATTATGGTGCACAGGCTTTTGATGAGTGGTGGCAGCGCGACATAACCGAATGGGTAACCCGAGACCGCAATCATCCGTCGGTATTTGTTTGGAGTCTGGGCAACGAAACTCATGGCGATATTGCTCCGGCTTTGATTGAATTTACCAAAAAGCTTGACCCTACCCGTTTAATAACATCGGGTTCTGCTAATTACGACGATATGGAAGTTGCCGGCGTTAATGGTGGCTCAGAATTAAAATCGTTTATTGAAAAAAGGCGTTTCGACAAACCTTTTGTATCAACCGAAGCACCGCATACCTGGCAAACACGTGGGTATTACCGAACACAAACCTGGTGGCGCGACAGCCCCTTGCCCGGCACTTATCCCTTACCCGACATAACAGAAAAAGAGATTTTCTTTTACGAATGGGCTGATCCCAAAAAATGGAACAATAGAAAGAACCGTTTTAATTCATCGTACGACAATGCCACAGTGCGTATTTCGGCCCGAAAAAACTGGGAAGTTATGCGCGATAACCCCTGGCATAGCGGCCATTTTCGTTGGACCGGATTCGATTATTACGGTGAAGCAGGCCTTGTACATGGCGGATTGCCTTTTAATTTGTTCATGGGTGGAGCTATTGATGTGGCTGGTTTTGAGAAAGACCTCTTTTATTTCTACCAAAGCCAGTGGACTAAAGAACCAATGGTGCATATTTTACCACACTGGACGCATCCGCGTATGGAAAAGGGCACAGTTATTCCTGTTTGGGTTTATTCCAATGCCGATGAGGTGGAGCTTTTCTTAAACGGAAAATCATTAGGCAAAGATAAGCCCGGTACTGTTTGGAACGAAATGCAGTGCGAATGGATGGTGCCTTACGAAGAAGGGAAGCTGGAAGCTATTGCCTACATTAACGGCAAAGAAGTAAAACTAACAAGTTTTGAAACCGCATCGCAAGCTGTTAAACTGGTGCATTCCATACTTAAGCTGGATGCCGAAGATGAATTTGAAGCCAATTACATACTTACCTCAGAGGGTTTTGATGCTAAAAACAACTTGTACCCCTACGCTCAAAACATGGTGTATTATGCTTTAAACGGCGATATAGAAAAAGTTTCACTTGAAAATGGTAGTCCTGTAGATTTTACAAGTCGTGCTAAAGCCAATCACCGTGGCCTGTTTATGGGTAAAACAAGGGCTGTTTTGCAGGCCAAAGAAAGTGCTAAAAATGCACATGTTGTAGTTGCTTCCATACTAGGCGACCAATCGCTTTTTTTATCGAAAACGATAAACATACATGCCGAACAGTTCAACGTAATTGGTGCCGATAAAAAAGTGCCTTTAGAAATATTATACACCATTGATGGCTCAGATCCTTCAGTAAATGGCATTGTTTACCAAAAGCCTTTTGAAGTAGAAGATGGAATTACAGTAAGAGCAATCGTTAAACAAAACGGCAATGTGCTTTTTGCAATGGAAGAAGCTTTTGGAGCCAATGAGGGGCTTTTTTGGGGTGACGAAAAGTCAGAATCGATGTGGTCGGGACGCGGTGTAACCTTGCAGGCAGAAACAGCCATTATTAAAGGTAGTGCCAGAATTTCAGAGGAGGCCCGCTGGAACAGAGGTGAGGTGGTTACTTTTGATAACAAGGAGGGTTCCATCATCTGGTATCAGGAGAACGATGGCGATGAGGCTGAATATGAACTTCGTTTCAGGTATGCACACAACGATCCTGAGAATACGTTTTCAATGTTGGTTGTTGTTAACGACGAAGA
>CAYTUA010000466.1:0-13983 GCA_964440855.1 uncultured Lentimicrobiaceae bacterium | reverse complement strand
AATTCAAGCAAATAAAACCTGCCTATGGCGCTGTTGCGCGCTATAATGTAAGCATGCGATGGGCATTTACCTTTGCATTTACCACAAGCGACCTCATTGGCGACGACTTGGTGGTGCTGCATGACGAAGACAGGGCATTGAACTTTTCGTCAAGAATTTATGACGGTTCCTTGATGGCTGAATTCAATTTTTTCGACTACTTCACCGGAAGCAAAAAAAATTATGTTTCCCCTTATATATTTGGCGGCGTTTCCTTCTTTCATTTTACGCCACGAAATTTGAATGGTGATTTGCTGCGCCCGGAAGGAACAGAAGGGCAATTTGCAGTTGCCCCAGCCACAAACGAACGTATTGGGCCTGAGCCTTATTCACAATTTGGCTTTTCTATTCCTTTTGGTTTGGGTGTTAAATACAGCCTGACAAAGCGGTTGGGTTTGGCTGTTGAGTGGCGCATGCACAAAACATTTACTGATTATATAGACGACATTAGCACAGTATATTACCAAGAAACAGAAGCTCCAAGTGGCTTGGTGTTTGCCGAAGGTATGCAAAGGGGTGACAGGAATACTAATGATTGGTTTAGTTTTGCAGGTATTTCGCTTACATATAAATTTAACCTGATAAAAAGGGCAAACTGCCTCGATCTGGACGGAGTTCAAAACTGGTAAAGCAGGAGCAGAAAACGTTATGAGTTTAAAAGAAAAAATAAACCTTGAATGCTTGCCCCAACATGTTGCCATCATCATGGATGGCAACGGGCGCTGGGCAAAAAAACAAGGGAAGCACAGGATTTTTGGCCACCAAAGCGGTGTGCAATCTGTGCGTGAGGCTGCTGAAAGTGCTGCCGAATTGGGCATTCCCTACCTGACGCTCTATGCTTTTTCGACAGAAAACTGGAACAGGCCCAAAATGGAGGTGAATGCTTTGATGGGATTGCTGCTGCAAACCATTAATGATGAAATCGTAACACTTAATAAAAACAATATCCGCCTGAATGCCATCGGCGACCTGCAAAGCCTCCCAAAACGTAACCGCGATCGCTTGCTCAAGGCTATTGAAGAAACAAGCAAGAACGACCGTATGACGCTTACGCTGGCACTGAGCTATTCGAGTCGTTGGGAAATTGTTGAAGCTGCGCGCAAGCTGGCCCTTGAAATCGCCAGCGGCCAATGCAAACCCGAAGATGTAAACCAGGAATGTATCGAGAAGCTCTTAACAACACACAATATGCCTGATCCCGAATTGCTTATACGAACTAGTGGTGAGTACAGGATTAGCAATTTTATGCTCTGGCAGATTGCGTATGCTGAGCTTTACTTTACACCTAAATTCTGGCCCGATTTCAGGAAAGAAGACCTGTATGAAGCCATACTCAATTTTCAATGCCGCGAACGCAGGTTTGGAAAAATTAGCGAACAATTAAAAAAGAAGTGAACAGGAAAGCCATGAGGAGAAGAATTAATTTTAAACACACCATTCAACTTTTGCTAATTGTATGCCTGGTCGTTGTAGTGTTGCCGCCAAAAAGCGCAAAAGCCCAGATACAGATTGGTTCAGATGTATCAAGCATAGATTATAGCAGTCCAAAAGATTATGAAATTGGGGGTATTACTGTTTCAGGTATCCAATACCTCGACCCACAAGTGCTTATAATGCTTTCGGGTTTGAGCGTGGGTCAAACAGTGAAAGTGCCAGGTGATAAAATCACAGAAGCCATTCGCAAGTTATGGGATCAGGGCTTGTTTGAAAACGTGAATATTACAGCAACAAGCATTCAAGGCGGCAAAGTGTTTTTAAACATTGATTTGCGTGAACGACCGCGTGTTTCGCGTTTTTCCTTTGAGGGAATACGTAAATCTGAAGCAGATGATATTCGTACTAAAATAAACCTTACAAGGGGCGATGTGGCTACTGATCATCTTTTTATGCGTATTTCAAATATTATCAAGGATCATTTTTCTGAAAAAGGCTTCCTGAACACCCAAGTCGAAATACGGCAAGAGAAAGATGAAGAACGTGATAATTACATCTCATTGATCATCGATGTGGACAAAAATGCCAAGGTAAGAATTGGAAGCATTAACATTACTGGAAACGAAAGCCTTACAGATGATCAAGTGCGATCTGCCATGCGCGAAACCAAAGAAATGGGATCCTTCAATCCACTCGACCCGCTTGGACCTTTGGTTGTGAATACAGCCACTGATTTTCTCAGGCTTAAACCACTACGTGCCATTCAGGGCATTGAAGCTTATTTTACTGACAACTATCGCATCCGCATCCTGAAAGCATCCAAGTTTATCGAAAAGAATTACGAGGATGATAAGCAATTAATTGTAACTAAATACAACTCCAAGGGTTATCGAGACGCAAAAATAGTAAACGATTCTGTTTATTTTGATGGAGAACAGTTACACATCGATCTCGAAGTGCACGAAGGCAATCAATATTATTACAGAAACATTAAATGGGTAGGAAATACCATCTACCCGTCCGAAGCGCTTTCAGCCATATTAGGCATCCAAAAAGGTGATGTTTACAACCGCGAACTGCTTGAGACCAATTTGAACTACAACCCCAACGGCATGGACGTTACTTCGCAGTATATGGATTTTGGCTATTTGTTTTTTAATGCTGACCCGGTTGAAGTTTTAGTAGAGAATGACAGCATTGATTTGGAAATCAGGATAAGGGAAGGCAGTCCGGCGCGCATCAGCAATGTTTCAATCAAAGGCAATACCAAAACAAACGACCATGTGGTTATCCGTGAATTGAGGACCAGACCCGGGCAATTGTTCAGCCGGTCAGATATAATCCGCACAGTGCGTGAATTGGCCAACCTGCGCTATTTCAATCCCGAGTCAATTGTACCAAACCCCATTCCAAACCCGGCGGAATCAACAGTTGATATTGAATATACAGTAGAAGAAACATCTGCCGACCAGATTGAGCTGTCAGGCGGATGGGGCTATGGACGTATATTGGGCACATTGGGATTGTCATTCAATAATTTCTCCATGCGGAATGTATTCAAGAAAGAAGCCTGGCGCCCCATTCCATCAGGCGACGGACAAAAACTTGCACTTCGCTTTCAAACATACGGCACAGGCTATATGAGCTATAGTGCCTCATTCACCGAGCCCTGGCTGGGAGGACGCAAACCAACATCGCTTACCTTGTCCTACTATCACTCTACGTTTTCAAATGCCCTTCCCAAATCTGATACCAATCGTGCAACATTTAAAATCAATGGATTAACGATTGGATTGGGCAAAAGGCTTCAATGGCCCGATGACTTTTTTACACTCTATCAGGCCCTTAACCTGCAACGCTATGACCTGGATAATTATGCACAGATCTTTAAGGTGGGCACAGGCACAGGTTCGTTTAATGTTTTCAGCTACAACATCGTATTTGGCCGCAGCTCGATAAGCCAGCCAATTTACCCCCGTTCGGGTTCTGATTTCTCGATATCGCTTGAAGTAACGCCACCCTATTCAGCCTTTAGCAATAAGGATTATACCCAACTTGGAGAAAACGACAGGTTTAAGTGGGTTGAGTTCCATAAGTGGAAAATCAATACATCCTGGTATATCGAACCTGTTGAAAAACTGGTGCTTGCCACCAGGTTAAGGTTTGGGTTTTTAGGGAATTATAACGACGATATTGGCATCACACCTTTTCAACGTTTTTATCTTGGCGGCGACGGCCTCTCGGGCTACAACAACCTGGATGGCCGTGAGATTATCGGCATGCGGGGATACGGAAACGAAACCGTTACGCCTTTCTATTATCAGGATAAAAACATAGGTGGCAATGTGTTTACCAAATATACGTTGGAATTGCGCTACCCACTATCGCTCAATCCCAGCGCTACTATCTATGCCCTTACCTTTGTGGAGGCCGGTAACTCTTGGCTTGGGTTTGGCTCATTCAACCCTTTCGAAGTGAAGCGTTCGGCTGGTTTTGGAGTACGCGTATTCCTGCCCATGTTTGGATTGCTAGGCCTTGACTGGGGTTATGGATTTGACGAGATACAGGGCATACCAGGCGCCAATGGCAGCCAATTCCATTTCTCCATTAACCAGTCCATTGACTAAAATATCCTAAATAATACAAAATCTATTCAGCATAAATAACTTTGGCAGGTTTTTTGGTATAAACCAGCTAATCGAAAAATAAAAAAAAGGAGACTCCATTATGAAAACTTTAAAATTATTTATTATCCCTTTGTTAATGAGTGTTTTCGTAATTACGGCAACAAGTTTATATGCCCAAAACCAACGATTCGCTTATGTTGATACGGAATATATTCTGAGTAATATTCCTGAATACAATGATGCCCAGGAAGAGCTCAACACCTTTAGCAAACAATGGGAAAAAGAAATTGCTGACGCTTTTTCACTTGTTGAAGATATGTACCGTGACTACCAAACCCAATCTGTTTTGCTTCCAGATGACTTGAAAAGTAAGAAAGAAAATGAAATATTGGAGAAGGAACGCGAAGCCAAGGCATTGCAGTTGAAATATTTTGGGCCAGAAGGTGATTTATTCAATAAAAGACAGGAATTGGTGCAACCCATTCAGGAAAAAATATTCAATGCCATACAGGAAATTGCCGATACGCGTAACTATGCTTTTATTTTTGATAAGGCAAGCGGTGCCACCATGCTTTACGCCAATCCACGCAACGATATAAGCGACGATGTATTGGATGAAATCGGCAGCGTTATGCAAACAGTAAGGCGCGAAGACCGTTCGCGACGTTAATAGTTGTTAATCATCAGGGCAATGGCGAATTTTTTAGATGCAATCAAAAAAAATTCCTACATTTGCGCCTCAAATCAATTAAATTTCTAAATCTATAATCCAGAAAATGAAAACATTAACCAGAGCTTTTTTTCTTATTGCCCTGCTCGCTATAGGCTTGGGTGCCCAATCACAGACCTTAAAAGTAGGCCATGTTGATTCAAATGAAATCATGAATGACATGCCCGAACGCGAGCAAGTGGAGCAAGAGTTGGTGAACTTTGAGCAGCAACTCGAAGCTGAACTAAGGACCATGGCCAATGAGTACCAGAAAAAAGTAGAAGAATACCAGGCCAATACAGCAACAATGTCGAACTTAATCCGCCAGGCCCGCGAGAAGGAAATTACTGATCTGCAGATGCGTATTCAGGATTTTCAACAAAGTGCTGATCAGGAATTCAATGACAAACGTGTTGAGTTGCTCAACCCACTCATTGAAAAAGTAAAGAAAGCCATTGAAGATGTTGGTGCTGAAGAAGGCTACACTTATATTCTGGATGCTGCCACAGGCGTATTGCTGCATATCGGGTCAGGTGCGCAAGACCTTACGCCCAAAGTAAAGGCAAAACTTGTTAAATAACAATTCATCAAAGTATAGTAAAAACCGGCTTGATACAGGCCGGTTTTTTTATTTCTTGGTAGTCAGGTTGAGGATTTTATAGATATCAAGCCTGCGTTCTTTCAAGTTGCGCACAGCACCAAAACTATGCAACTCCTTTAACAGATCAAGATCAACATCCACAATAAGAGTCATCTCTGTATTGGGCGTTGCTTCGGATTTTATCCCATTGGTGGGAAAAGCAAAATCCGAAGGTGTAAACACTGCTGATTGGGCATATTGAATATCCATATTGTTCACTTTTGGCAAATTGCCAACACAGCCTGCAATAGCCACATAACACTCGTTTTCAATAGCCCTGGCCATGGCACAATTCCTAACCCTGATGTACGCATTTTGCGTGTTGGTTAAAAAAGGAACGAACAAAATTTGCATGTCCTGCTCAGCCAGCAAGCGCGAAAGTTCGGGAAACTCCACATCATAACAGATCAACACCCCGATTTTTCCACTGTCGGTGTCAAAAACCTTTAGCTTGTTGCCCCCTATCATACCCCAATATTGGGATTCGTTGGGTGTAATGTGAATTTTCTCGTATTGCTCCCAGGTGCCATCTCGCCGGCACAAATAGCCCACATTGTGCAATTCGTTTTTCTCGAGCAAAGGCATGCTGCCTGTTATGATATTGATGTTGTAACTAATGGCAAATTCGATAAACTTGTTTCGCAGAGGTTCGGTATACTGTGCCAGCTTTCGAATGGCTTCAGCCTCTGAAAGATGATTAAACGCAGCCATAAGCGGGGCATTGAAAAATTCGGGGAACAGCACAAAATTGCACTGATAATCGCTGACCGCATCAACAAAAAACTCGATTTGCTCGAGCAGCACATCAATATTGGCAAACGAACGCATTTGCCATTGCACCAATCCCAACCTGACAACAGGTTTTGTTTCGCTAAATATACCCGGCTTTTTCTGATAATAGATATTGTGCCATTGCAGCAGCGTTGCATATTCATGTGATGACTTATCCCCAGGCATATAATTGCGCAATACTTTCTTCACATGAAAATCATTGGCAAGCTGGAAGCTCAGTGTGGGATCGTATATTTGCCTTAGCTTCACTTTAGTGATATATTCCTTGGGGCTTAGTTCTTTTGCATAAGCAGCATAGTTTGGAATCTGGCCGCCGGCAACAATCGCGCGCAAATTTAACCGTTCGCACAAGTCCTTACGGGCATCGTACATTCGCCTGCCCAAACGCATATTCCTGAAGTCAGGGTGCACAAAAACATCAATACCATACAACACATCACCTTTAGGTGAATGTGTTGTAAATTTTTGATTTCCTGTGATCTGCATATAGTTGTGATCATCACCAAATTTGTTGTAATCAACAATCAGCGATAAAGCACTTCCGGCAACCTGTCCATTTACAAAAACACCAATCTGTCCTTCGGGAAAAATATGCAGTAGTTTTTCGATCTCGGGATGTGTCCAATGTGAATCTTCAAGGTCAGGATAAGCCTCAATCATTGATTTCTTCAGGCTTATATAATCGCCGATGCGCAAATTGCGTATTTCAATCCGTACGTTTTCACTCATAAAAACTGCTTAAATTCGTGGAGTCTTCAGCCAATCAATAGATGTAATCAGCTGATTCTACCGCAAAAGTAAGGAATCCCTACGAATAAAACCCAACCCCTGATTTATGGCATCTCCTATTCTTGATCTACTTCGGCATCCTTATACATTTTTAAACCCTTTTCAGTCATAACCCAAAAATTGCCGGCAAATGGCAAGCCTCTCCAGTAATTATGTGGGTTGTTTCGCAACATTTGTTTCATGTTGTCATCAAAATATACAATTTGGCCTATAGGTAACCTGATAGTCATATGCACCTGCTGATTGCGGATTTTGTGCCGCGCATCAAAACTGAAATGAGTTGGAATTTCAATTGTTGAATCAGTAAGTCCGATTTCATATTGAATCGATTCGGCCCGATCAATGGCAGCTTCAAGCGAATAACCAGATGCCATGGGATTTACCCAAACGTTGATATGCGGCTCTTTTGAAGAAAAAATCTCAAGCCGGGGATATGCATACAGCATATCGTCTCCATTTTTATGCTCAACAAGGTATGAGTTACTAAAGAGTTGAATGGTATTTTTTTGTTTTGACGCTAAAACAGGAAGTGCTGATAAATGTAGAACTTGTCCTTCGTCGAGATAGAGGGTGGAGGTTGATTGCGAGGCGCCCGTTTTATGTTTGAAATCGCTGAATGTGTCGATTGTAATGACGATTAATCCAATCAGGCTGGCAATCCACACCATGCCAAGGGTGTTACCTATCCGTGGTATCCTGAAATGCTGCCCGATCAGTAAACGTAAAGCTGTGTAGATCAACATAACAAGCGGAATACCGAAAAACAGGAACAAGGCAACCGGAGCCATGGAAATGGCCAATGGGCTTGCAAGTAGCCATTCTGTTAGCATAGAAAAAGAAATATGTACAAATTGACCGCCTTCAAAAAAGCTAAAACCATCCCAACCGATAAACATGGCGCCAAAACCTACAAGCAACCCAAAACCAATCAACAGCATGACAAGGCCCACCCCTATTCCAACAATACGGGCAAAAATGGTTACTATTTTTACCAAAATATCGATCACGCTATTTGAAGCTTTACGCACATGATGCTTTTGGCTGTGGTAACTTGTCCGTGCCTCCTCGGCATAGCCTTCCAGTTTGGACTTAACCGTTTCCACTTCTCTTTTTACCGATTCCTCAATATTGGAAATATTGACCGGTTTGCCCCGCATTTGAAGCTTTTCGCTTGTGGTTACTGCTTCAGGCATGACAATCCAAAGTATGAGATAGATCAATAAGCCTGCACCCGAAACAAAAAACAAAACAATGAACAATATCCTGAACAGTATAATATCAACTCCAAAGTAGGCAGCCAATCCTGCTGCAACACCAGCAAGGGCTCGGTTATCAGGGTCGCGGAAGAGCCTTTTTGTTTTGCTCCTATAAGTGTGTTTCGGCTTTTCGTCGTTGGTTTCGTCATCCATTTCAAATGGCTGCCCCAACAAACCAATTACGTCATTGATGTCTGCCAGCGTAATTACCTGCTTGGTTTCGTTCGTTTTTTGCTGAAGCAGCTCAGCCATTCGGTTTTCAATATCGGCAATGATTTCTTCACTATCATCATCCTTGTCAAAATGCTTCTTCAAGCTGCTTAAGTAGTGGTTCAATTGCTCATAAGCATCTTCGTCGATGTGGAAAACGATGCCACTGATGTTTACTGTTAAAGTCTTTTTCATCTTTGTATAAATTATTGGTTCTGGTATGATACAATCGTGTTTACAGAGTCAACCAATTGATCCCAACCCTGCTGCAGGCTGTTCAACAATTGTGTACCTGTTTCGGTAATCTGGTAATACTTCCGTGGTGGGCCCGTTTTCGACTCTTCCCAACGATAGCTGAGCAAGCCATCGTTTTTAAGGCGGGTAAGCAAGGGATACAGTGTGCCCTCCACCACAATAAGTTCAGCATTTTTAAGCTGCTCAAGAATATCGGAAGCATACACCTCCTTATTCTTCGAAATAATGGCCAGAATGCAAAACTCCAGCACACCTTTTCGCATTTGAGAGATCGTTTTTTCTGTGTTCATGGGGCAAAAATAATATATTTTTAGTACCATGTATTACAAAGTACTAAATTATTTTTACTTCTTTTTAAAACATAGATATTATATCCTTGACAATGTGTCGTTTAGTTAATGACTATTTTTTTCTCTAAGAGTCCTCATATCGCATTTTAGTTGTAAATTTGCAATGAATTTCTTCGGGGCAGGGTGAGCCAGCCAAAACTACTGGCAATTCCCGACCGGCGGTTAAAGTCCGCGACTCTCGTCAACCTGGTTGAGGAGACTGATCAGGTGCAATTCCTGGGCCGACAGTATAGTCTGGATAGGAGAAGAAATGAAAGGCAGTGATGCCTCATTGTACTATGCTATCCGGTGCCCCGGAGGATAACTTATTGTGGTTATTATGCAAACTAATGAGGACATCAGGTTCATGCGCAGGGCAATCCATTTGTCGCTTCAAGGCTACGGACGCGTAAATCCCAATCCGATTGTTGGTGCAGTTCTTGTAAAAGATGGAAAAATCATTGGCGAAGGATATCATGAAAAATATGGTGGTTCCCATGCCGAAATCAATGCCTTCAATCATGCTACAGTGAGCACAGTTGGAGCTACACTTTATGTAACACTCGAGCCGTGCAACCATTTCGGTAAAACACCCCCCTGTACTGAAAGAATTATCCGTGAAAAAATATCACGCGTAGTTGTTGGCATGACCGACCCCAATCCACTTGTAAACAGAAAAGGAATCGACCGCCTTATTCAGGCAGGCATTTCAACAGAAATTGGTTTGCTTGAAGATGAGATCAAAAAAACGAATGAGGTGTTTTGCAAATATATATTGCAATCCAAACCTTTCGGAGCACTTAAAACCGCCATGACCCTGGATGGAAAAACAGCCACATATTCAGGTAACTCCAAATGGATAACAAACACGGCATCGAGGAATTTTGTGCATGAATTGAGGCACAGATATGCTGCTATAATGGTAGGCGTAAACACCATCATTATCGATAACCCTAATCTCACTGACAGATCAAATCACCAAAAAAAGAGCAATCCGTTACGTGTGGTAGTTGACACCCACGGAAGGATACCACTGAAAGCCAATATCCTCAATACACAAATTGCTAAAACATGGATTGCTACAACCGCCAATATGCCTTCGGACCTAATGAAAATACTGGAAAACAAAGGTGTTGAAATTATCGTTTGTCCAATACAAGACGGAAAGGTAGACCTGAATTACCTTGTGGAAAAACTTGCTGAAAAAGGAATCGACAGCCTGTTGGTGGAAGGAGGCAGTGAGCTTAATTTTTCGGCCATGCAGGCTGGAATTATCGACAAGGTTTACACATTTATATCACCCAAATTTATTGGAGGCAAATCAGCTTATACACCCATGGGCGGAGCAGGATTGGAAAAAATGACGGATGCCTTTGCCCTGCAAATAGATCAGGTGAAGCGCTTTGATGATGATATTTTAATAGAGGCCTACCTAAAACAAGACTGATATGTTTACAGGAATCATAGAAGAAACAGGAAAATTAGAAGCCGTGCGATGGGGCAGCCATTCAGCAAGCCTTAAAATTCGTGCTACACAAGTTCTGGGCGATCTTAAACTGGGCGATAGCATTTGCACAAATGGGGCCTGCCTGACAGTTACCTCATTAGGGGCCAATAGTTTTGAGGTGGATGTAATGGCCGAAACCATGCGTAGCACCAACCTTGGTATGCTCAAGAACGGCCAGGAAATAAACCTGGAACGAGCCATGCAACTTAATGACAGGCTTGGCGGACATATGGTTAGTGGTCATATTGACGGTGTAGGCAAAATTATTGCATTCCGAAAGGAAGACATCGCAACATGGATCGATATTGAGGCACCAGAAAATATTAACGACTACATTATCAACAAAGGCTCGGTGGCCATTGATGGTGTTAGCCTGACTGTTTCGGGCCTGCATGAAAACGGCTTCAGCGTTTCAATCATTCCATTTACAGGGGCCAAAACAACATTGCTCATAAAAAAACCAGGCGATACGGTTAATATTGAATGCGACCTGGTGGCTAAATACATCAAAAAATTTACCAGCCCAACTGCCACCAAACAAAACAAGGAACTGAACAATGATTTTTTAAGAGAACATGGATTTTTAGATTAAACAATGGACAATTTTAACACAATAGAAGAGGCGTTGGAAGACATCAAAAACGGCAAAATGGTTGTTGTTGTGGATGACAAAAGGCGCGAAAATGAAGGCGACCTGATCATGGCTGCTGAAAAGGTTAGTCCCGAAGCCATCAATTTTATGGCCAAACATGGTGGGGGGCTTATTTGTTTGCCTATCATCAGGAAAAGGTTGAAGCAGCTTTCCATTGGTATGATGGTAACAGAAAATACCGACACCCACAAAACGGCTTTCACTGTTTCCGTTGATGCAGTTGAGACCAAAACAGGCATTTCGGCGCAAGAGCGGGCATTTACGATTAAAAAAATTATTGACCCCAGCGCCAAAGCAGCTGACTTTAACAAACCGGGCCATATTTTTCCACTCGAATACAAAGAAGGTGGTGTACTAGTAAGGGCTGGTCATACCGAGGCTGCTGTTGACCTGGCCAGGCTTGCCGGTTTGTACCCTGCAGGGGTCATTTGCGAAATAATGAATGAAAACGGCTCCATGGCCCGCGTTCCTGAGCTACAGGACTATGTGAAAAAACACAGGCTAAAGCTCATAACCATTGCTGATTTGATCACATACCGGCGACGTCACGAGAAACTGGTGGAGCGGGTATCGGAAGTAAAGTTGCCCACATCTTATGGTGTATTCAAAGCCATAGGCTATCGTGATACCATTACGAAAGAAGAGCATATTGCACTTGTTATGGGCGACATAACAAAGGACGAACCCGTTTTGGTGCGTGTTCATTCCGAATGCTTAACCGGAGATGTGTTTGGTTCGCAGCGTTGCGACTGTGGCGAACAGCTTGCAGAAGCCATGCGCCGGATTGCCAAACAAGGCAGAGGAATACTATTGTATATGCGGCAAGAAGGACGCGGTATTGGGTTGTTGAATAAGCTAAAAGCCTACCACCTGCAAGATGGGGGTATGGATACGGTGGAAGCCAACGAAGCACTTGGGTTTCCTTCAGATATGCGCGACTATGGCATTGGTGCCGAGATACTTGCCGATATTGGCGCCCGTGATCTGAAGCTCATGACCAACAACCCCCGAAAACTATCAGGCATCTATGGCTTTGGATTGAAAGTGGTGGAACGCATACCTATTGAGATTGATCAGACAAAAGAAAACCAGTTTTACCTGTCAACAAAACGGGCTAAAATGGGACATATGCTGAATATTAATAACCAATATTTTTAACAGACATGAAAATAATTGAAGGTAAACTAAATGCAAAAGGACTAAAATTTGGAATTGTTGCAGGACGATTCAATGAATTTATCAGTTCCAAACTTCTTGGTGGTGCCATTGACGCCCTAAAACGCCATGATGCCAGTGAGACTGAAATTGAAGTAGCATGGGCGCCAGGCTCATATGAAATCCCCTTGGTAGCAAAAAAAATGGCTAAAAGTGGAAAGTATGATGCCATCATTTGTCTGGGTGCTGTTATACGGGGGTCAACACCTCATTTTGATGTTGTGGCGAATGAAGTGGCCAAAGGGGTAGCCCTTGTTGGTCTTGAAACCGAAATTCCAGTCATATTTGGGGTTCTCACTACCGACAGCATTGAGCAAGCCATCGAGAGGGCCGGCACCAAATCAGGCAATAAAGGCTTTGATGCTGCCATGGCGGCCATCGAAATGGCCAACCTGATGAAGGCATTTTAATTTTTCTGATTCTGGAAAATCTTGGAGTTGATTTATCGCTAATAATAGAACTTTAGCTTTCTTTTTTTGAAATTGATAACACAGCGGTATTCACACAAAATGTCGCTGCCCAAAACACCATTGATTTCGGGCAGGCCCAGGTTGCTGTATGATTCGGTTACATGGCTCAGGTCGATGGCCACTGCTATGTAATCTTTAATCAACAATTCACCAAAACCCATGCTTTCGAGCTCAACAATTTTGGTAGGCATGGTATTGGTTCCCAAACCGGTAGAAAGTTTTTCATTTTCTTCAAAATTGGTTTCATCCATGAATTTTTGAATGATGCCCTCGTCGAACACACAACGCGAAGCACCCGTATCAATCAAAAAAGTGGCTGCTTTACCATTAATCGTACCTTGGGTGAGCAGGTGAAATCCGTCATTTTCAATGGAAATAATCTGGAAAGGTATTTCGGTTATTTTCAAGGATTCAATAATTTCAAAAAAATCAGAAATTCGGTTTCAACGCATACTTGTTGTAGAAGTCCTCAATGATTTTCACAGCTTCCTCAGCAGTGTCAACCACTTGGAAAATATCCAGGTCCTCTTTGCTGATATTTCCCTCTTCGAGCATCCGCTCAATGATCCAATCGAGCAGACCTTGCCAATAACTTTTCTTTACCAGCACGATGGGGAATTTCACCAGCTTTTGGGTTTGTATGAGCGTTATGGCCTCAAACAATTCATCCATGGTGCCAAAACCACCCGGCAGCACTATATAGCCTTGCGAATAGCGCATAAACATGACTTTTCGCACAAAAAAATAATCGAATTCGATGTTTTTATCCGGGTCAACAAAAGGATTTGATTTTTGCTCAAAAGGCAGGTCAATATTCACCCCCACCGACTTACCTCCAGCAAAATGTGCCCCTTTGTTACCAGCTTCCATGATACCGGGGCCGCCGCCCGTAATGATACCGAAACCCTTTTTGGTCAGCAAATAAGCGATTTCCTCAGTAAGCCTGTAATATTCATGCTTTGAATTGGTTCGTGCCGAACCAAAAATAGCAACACAAGGGCCGATGCGGGCCATTTTTTCAAAACCCTCAACAAATTCTGCCATGATTTTAAACACCGA
>CAYTUA010000465.1:0-2994 GCA_964440855.1 uncultured Lentimicrobiaceae bacterium | reverse complement strand
TTTTCGGTCTGCCGCAAGGCGGACGTGACAGGGTACGCCGCAATCAACTGCATTACTCTTACCAGCGGAATGATTCCGCCACCCTCGATTATTCCGGCAGTAACGGCGGTATTGGCGACCTTTCCCTGTTTGCTTCCTACCAATTGCTGGCAGCCGAACCGGCAGCGCGGCGCAGCGTCGCCCTTCGTAGCGGGATCAAGTTGCCGACCGGTAACAGCAGTCGTTTGCGCAGCAGCGGCGCCGTTGATGCTCACCTGCGCATGACCGCCAGTGATGCCGAGACCCTGGGAGAGTGGAACACCATCCTGTTCGCCAGTGCCGGGGTGCTGTGGCTGGGTAAAGGCGATATCCTCAAAGATCAGCAGCGCCGCTGGGTTGGCTTCGGCAGTGTCGGTATCGGCTGGATGCCGCTATCCTGGATTGATTTTAAGCTGCAACTTGACGGTCACACCTCCTTTTACGACAACAGTGGAAGCGAAGCAATCAATAAGGCTGAAGCTGGTGTTGGCAATCCAAGAAAACTTTCTGTTTGCCTGTCGTCCACATTGAACTTGGCCAAACGCAAGGCCGAAAATAACGGAACAAGAAAGGCCGCAAAAGGCAAAATATCCAAGCCGGCAACTTCAAATGACATACGCCCATGGCTGTTGAGGATGAGATAGTAAACCAAAAATGCCGGTGCCAGCCCAAATGAAACCACATCGGCCAGCGAATCCAATTGAGCACCAATTTTAGAATAGGCTTTGAGGGCGCGTGCCACAAACCCATCCAGAAAATCAAGGGCAGCAGCAATAAATATCAACCAAGCTGCCAGTAGGATTTTGCCTTCGGCAAAGAATAAAATGGATAAACTGCCCGCCAGCAAGTTAAGCAGTGTGATAAAATTTGGGATGTGCTTCAGTATTTTCATGGCTTTGTTCGTTTAGCGTTCAAAGGTAAAAAAAGGAATTAATTAATAGAATTAATATTGCTGGATTTGGTTAGACTAACAATCTTCCATTTCACACTATCTTTGCCGCCGCAATGAAGGAAATAACGCAAATCAGCATCGAAGCATTCGATTATCCACTCACTGACGATAGAATTGCCCGCTACCCATTAGGCCGGCGCGACCATTCAAAGTTGTTGGTATCAATTGCGGGAAACATCCAGGAGGATGTTTTTTATAATATTGGAGGGCACCTCCCGCAAAATGCTTTTCTCATTTCCAACGAAACCAAAGTGGTACAGGCGCGATTGCAATTCAGCAAGCCCGGCGGGGCACAAATTGAATTGTTTTGCCTGGAGCCCCTTACCGAAACAGCCGATTTTCAAATGGCTTTCAGCAGGCCTTCGCCCGTTGTTTGGAAGTGTATGGTAGGCAACTCAAAGCGTTGGAAAAGCGGCTCGTTGCACAAGGAATTATTCATTGGTGGTCAAAAAGTTGATTTTACAGCCACCCGCATTGAAAAACTAACTGATTATTCCCTGGTCGAATTCAGCTGGGACCAACAAGGCATTTCCTTTGCGGAAATACTGAATACTTTTGGTGAAGTGCCTTTGCCACCATACCTGAACCGCAAAGCAGAGGATTCAGATAAATCAAACTACCAAACTGTTTTTGCCAAATATGAGGGCTCCGTGGCTGCGCCAACAGCCGGTTTGCATTTCACCGATGAACTGCTGCATAAGCTGAAAAATGAAGGCTTTGATTTTGCACAACTCACCCTGCATGTGGGGGCGGGCACTTTTAAGCCGGTTTCGTCGGAAACAATTGGTGAGCACCAGATGCATGATGAAAAAATTGTGGTTTCGCGCAAGCTGCTTGAACAACTTTTGCAAGCACAGGACCGCCCCATCATTGCGATAGGCACTACCAGCATGCGCACACTCGAAAGTTTGTATTGGATTGGCTGCATGCTGCTGGAAGATAAAAATCTGAGACCACTGCACCTGACCCAATGGGCTCCTTACGATCACAAAAACAGCCATCTGCCTGATGTTTTCCAAAGCCTCAATCAAATTCGCGATTACCTCGAAACACATCAGCTGGAAGCTTTAACAGCATCAACCGCATTGATGATTGCACCCGGCTATGCATTTAAAATCGTTGACGGAATGGTTACCAATTTTCACCAACCCAAGAGCACCCTCTTGTTGCTTGTTTCAGCATTGATTGGTGATCAATGGAAAACAGCTTATCAATATGCCTTGGCGCATGATTTCCGTTTTTTAAGTTATGGGGACAGCTGTTTGTTTTTGCCTTGAATCAACCGATTATCCTTTTCAAAAACTCCTCTTTTCGCCTGCGGGCCACTTCAATTTGCGACCCATCGTCAAGGATAACGGTACCGCCTTCGCCTTTGATGTAGCGGTCAATCATTTCGAGGTTGACGATATGGGATTGGTGCACCCTGAAAAAAGGCAATTCGGCAAGCATGAATTCAAACTCCTTAATTTTCCTGGAAACCATATGCTTGCTTTTATCTTTCAAATAAACTTTGGTATAATTTCCATCTGCTTCAAAACGGACAATTTCATTTATACGCACCAATTGTACACCATGCTGGGTAGGCAGTGCCATTTTACTCAGGCGGCCAGTTTTTCGGTTTTCAATAAAAGCCTCTACCTTTTTGTCTTGCTGGTCGAAAGTAGTATCGCTTACAAAAGCCTTTTCTACTGCTTTGATCAGCAGTTCAGGATCGACAGGTTTGAGCAGGTAATCAATGGCACTAATTTGAAATGCTTTTACGGCATATTGATTGTATGCTGTTACGAAAATGATCTTTGGCCAGGGTTTGGGAATTTGATCAAGAACTTCAAAGCCAGTACCATCAGGAAGATCAATATCCATAAAAACCAGATCAGGCTTGTGTTCTGAGATGGATTGAACAGCATCGGCCACATTGACCGCACTGTGCAACAAACGAACCTGTTTGCAATATTTAGCCAGGAAATTGCTAAGCGTTTTCCGGCTATGGGCTTCATCTTCAACTAAAATGGCTGTAATCATAG
>CAYTUA010000464.1:0-6245 GCA_964440855.1 uncultured Lentimicrobiaceae bacterium | reverse complement strand
TAGATTTTGTTAGAAATATATTTAGTAAAGCGATTCACAGTATTTTGTAAGTTTGGTAACAATTTGGACCAAAGTATATGGCAGAAAAATTCAATATTTTAATTGTGGACGACAGACAGGAGAACCTGGTAGCTTTAGAAAAGCTGTTGGTTTCACCTGAGATTGAATTTGTAAGGGCTTTGTCGGGGAATGAAGCCCTCAAGCTCACGCTCCACCACGAATTTGCACTGGCCATCATTGATGTGCAGATGCCCGATATGGATGGCTATGAAACCGTAGAACTGATGCGTTCGGCCAAGCGTACTAAATACCTTCCCATTATATTTGTTTCAGCCATCTATCAGGATGAGTTTCATGTGAAAAAAGGCATTGCAAGTGGTGCGGTTGATTTTATTTCTAAGCCAATTGTACCTGAGATACTTACCGGAAAGGTGAAGGTTTTTCTTGAATTGTACCAGCAGAAGCAACAACTGGCCCAGTTGCTGATTGAAAAAGATGCGATGAATGATCAGTTGAAGCATGCCATTGAAAAAGCTGAACAGGCAACACATACCAAATCCATGTTTTTGGCCAATATGAGCCACGAAATACGGACCCCTTTAAATGGCATCATGGGCCTGGCCGAAATTATGGCCAAAACCAAACTCAGTGCAGAACAAAAAAGCTTTCTTAAACTAATTCAGCTTTCCGGGGAAAACCTCCTTGCCATCATCAACGATATCCTCGATTTTTCGAAAATAGAAGCCGGACAAATAAAAATTGAAGAAACTGTTTTCAGCCTCGGATGCGAAATTGGCAACGTCATCAAGCTCATGAACTATAAAGCCAACGAGAAACACCTCAAACTCGAAAAATTTGTGGAGCCCGGCCTTGCAAGGCATTACAAAGGCGACCCGCTCCGGCTTAAACAAATACTGCTCAATTTGATAAACAATGCCATCAAATTTACAGACAAAGGTACTGTGAGTTTAACAGTTGAAAAGGGCAAAGTGATTGACGGTCAAACCTATTTATATTTTGCTGTAAAAGATACTGGCATTGGTATTGGTGCCAAAAGCCAGGAAAATTTATTTAAGGAATTCAGCCAGGCTGATGTTTCTACATCACGAAAATATGGGGGCACCGGACTGGGATTGGCAATTTGCAAAAGCCTCGTCCACCTGATGGGAGGCACCATCGGTTTTGAAAGCGAGGAAGGCCATGGCTCCACCTTTTGGTTTGAACTCCCACTAAAAGAAACTGCAGGAAAAAATTTGAAGAAAGATTCTGAAGAAAAGGCCAGCCTTCCTGAAAACTTAGCCATTTTACTTGCCGAGGACAATACAATCAACAGAAAAGTGGCCCAACATGCCCTCAATCAGTTTGGTTACCAATGCGACATGGCAGCCGACGGACGCAAAGCAATAGAAATGTACAAACAAAAACACTACGACTTGATACTAATGGATATACAAATGCCAGAAATAGATGGACTGGAAGCAACACAGATGATCAGGGCCTACGAAAAAGAAATAAAGAAAGAAAAGGGGGTTGTAATAGCAGCCGTAACTGCCAATGCCTTTAACGAGGACAAACTGAAATGCATGCATGCCGGAATGAATCACTATATTAGCAAACCATTCAAATTGAATGATCTGAAAGAACTTTTTGCCTTACTGGAAAAACATTAGTGCATGTACAACAATATGGATGAAGATAACAACCTCAACCTGGTTCAAAATATTGAAACCGAAGCTTTGCTCAACGCCATCTACCAGCGTTATGGTTATGATTTCAGAGATTATAATAAGGCACACGTAAAGCGCCGTATCCTTCACCGGGTAGCCCATGCCGGAGTTAAAAGCATTTCGCAACTGATGCACAAAGTATTGCATGAGGATCATTTTTTTGATCTGATATTGAAAGATTTATCAATCAATGTTACAGAGATGTACCGCGATCCCTCTTTTTATGCAGTCATGCGCAAGGAGGTTGTGCCCATTTTGAAAACATACCCTTATCTAAAAGTATGGCACGCAGGCTGCGCAACTGGTGAAGAAGTGTATAGTTTTGCCATTTTGTTAAAGGAAGAAGGCTTGTATGACCGCACACAACTCTATGCTACTGACTTCAACCCTTTGGTGTTGGACACCGCAAAGAAAGGCATTTACCCCATAAACCGCATCAAAGATTATACAACAAACTACCAAATGTCGGGCGGCATAAACTCATTTTCTGATTATTATGTTGCCCGCTATGATTCTGTTATTTTGGACCAGTCCTTAAAGAAAAACATTGTATTTGCCGAACACAATCTGGTGACCGACAGCGTGTTTGCCGAAACAAATCTGATCATTTGCCGCAATGTGCTGATTTATTTTAACAAGGAACTTCAAAACAGGGTGGTCAAGCTGTTTACTGATAGCCTGATCAAAGGCGGCTATCTGGGGCTGGGCTCTAAGGAAAACCTTATGTTTACAGAGGTATTTGACCAATACCAGGTGATTGATGGAAAAGAAAAAGTGTATAAGAAGAAAGTTATCTAAAGATATTTTAATTGAGCGCGAAGCTTTTCTTGCACTAGGAGATCAGTTTCAGGGTAACAAAAAAGAAAATTAAAACGGGTGAGCAGAAAAATGTACCAAGCCATTGTCATCGGGTCCTCAGCGGGTGGGCTTCATGCCGTGAAAACGGTCATCACTGGTTTGCCACAGGATTTTCAAACACCTATACTGATTGTTCAGCACCTGAGTCCCCACTCCGACAACTTCATGGCGCGCTACCTGAATCAATTGACACATCTGCAGGTGAAGGAAGCGGATGAAAAAGAACCCATCCGACCCGGACATGTGTATATTGCCCCACCGAATTTTCACTTGCTTGTAGAGGAGGATTACAGCCTGAGCCTTTCGGTAGACGAAAAGGTCAATTATGCAAGGCCTTCCATAGACGTATTGTTCGAAACTGCAGCCATGGCATACGGCCCCCGATTGATCGGGCTGTTGCTAACAGGAGCCAACAATGATGGGGCTGCAGGGATTGGCCACATCAAAGCAGCATGTGGCACCACCATTGCGCAAGATCCAAAAACTGCAGAATCGCCTATCATGCCGGCAGCAGCTATTGCTACTGGCAAGGTAGATTATACGATTCCATTGGATAAACTGGCTGATTTTTTAGCCCAGATTTGTTTGAAGCCTTGATTGTTTTTTAGTTGCCAGTTGCCTATTCAACAAACTCTAAATCAATATATACAGGCAAATGGTCGCTTATGCCTCCTGAATAGCGTGGCCCCACATACGTACGAAATAATTTTTGACCCAGATAGCGCTCATCCTCCTCAAGTAAAAAATCGGCAGCGAAAATTGTAGCGCTTCCTGGCTTATACCTTAGTCCTCCTGTTGCTTCATAAAGTGGCCTTGATACAATAATATGGTCAAATATCTGCCACATATGCTGAAATTTCAAAGTGCCAATATGCCCCAATTCAGATTTATTGGTAAAAAGATGCACCAATTCCCGGTTTGGATTGCTGTCGTCGGGTGGAAAGGCTCGCAGACCTTTGATAATGCTATCGTCTTCGGGCGTATCATTGAAATCCCCCATAAGAATCACTTTGGCATGGGGTTTTACTTGCATAAGCGAATCAATATCTGCGCGCAATGTAAGGGCTGCAAGCAAGCGTTTGGGTATGGTTGACAAAACACCACCATAGCGCGATGGCCAATGGTTGATGTAAACATGGATTGTATCCAACTCATTTAGAACAAAATCAGCATACAGAATATCACGTGTCTTAAAATCAGGGTTATCCGGATCTTTTACCGGAATGGGCCTGCTGCTGATCAATTGTAAATGATCGAGGCGGTAAATCAGTGCTGCATCAATGCCCCTGAAGTCGGATGAATGATAATGTACATAGCTGTAATTAGCATTTTTTAGAGGTGTACGATAAATTAGGTCACTCAGCACCACTTCATTTTCGATCTCACAAAAACCAACAAGCGACGGCCCCTCCCATTCTCCAAGTGCCATGATTGTCCGGTAAATGTCATTCCTTTTTTTGATGTATCGGTAATAAGTCCAGCGCTGCTCGCCATCAGGTGTGAAAGCATTGTAATCGCGGGTGCTGTCAACATGGGTATCAAAAAAATTTTCCAGGTTGTAAAAGGCAAAACGAAGCTTTTCCTGTGGCTGCGCCTGTGCCAGGATAGCAGTGCCAATTAATACAATCAGGAGAGATGAAAGAAAAAATCGATCTAGTTTCATAAGGCAGTCATTACTGATAGCTTGCAAGGTAAAAAAAAGTATTTTTCAAAGGTAACAAAAAGACTTTACGATTTTGTCATAAGTTTGTTGTGGAAACAGGACTAAATTAAGCAAAACACGATTTTTTTTTCGAATATAAGATGTTGTTTTTTAGCATTCTAAAAAATATTTTGAATTTTTTTTGATTTTAGGTGGTGCACTTTTCATAGTTTTTGGTATTAATGAGTAAGAAAAGCGAAACATACAGCGACGAGGAAATACTCGAAGGCATTCGGACCAGCGATAGAAAAGTGCTGGAGTACATTTACCGAAAGTATTTCAAAGTTGTTAGAAATTTTGTCATCACAAGATCAGGAAGCGAATTCGCAGCCTGGGATGTTTTTCAAGACGGTATTTACATCCTGTACGACAAAATTCAAAACAGTCAGATAGAACTGACAAGTGCTTTTCAGACGTTCTTTGTAGCAATTTGCAAACACATTTGGCTGAATCATTTACGAGACAGGAACAACAGTGAAATTGTTGATATCAATGTAGGGGAACTGGACATTTTTGGCATCGATGAAAACGAAACCATCGCCTTGAATAAATCCAACCTGCTATTCAGGCTCATGCATAAATATCTAAACGAACTCAGCCCGGAATGCCAGGAAATGTTGCGGCTAATTTCAGAAGACTTCACAGGAGCTGAAATTGTAAAGGAAATGAATTATGGTTCGGTTTCTTTCGTTTACAACAAACGGCAAAGGTGTTTTCGCAAACTGCTCGAAATGATAAAAAACGACATTGAATACAAAACTAATATCGGTGATAACAATGAAAAACTTTGAAAAAATTACCAATTACCTGAAAGGCGAGCTTAAAGACGGTGACTTATGGGAATTCCGTAAGGCACTTGAAGTTGATGCCGAGCTGGCAGCAGACTATAAACTTTATACCCAGGCACATGCCCAATTAGAAAACAAACACAAAAACAAGCTTCACAACACATTGAACAGCATTCACAAGGATGCACAGCGCAAAGGAATCGTCAGGTCACTTGGCGTTTACAGGCTGGCTGGCATAGCCGCCGCCATGGCTTTGCTTATCGGGTTTGGTACACTTATGTTTAATATGTTTGGCACTTCGAGCACACAGCAACTGTATGCGGCCTATTTCCAACCGGAAAAGTCAGTACTCAATGTACGTTCTGCCGGACTAAACATGGAGCAAACCGTCATGCAGGGAATGCAGTACTACGAAATGAACAAGTTTGAAATTGCCATTGCCATGTTCGATATGGAGCCCGGCAATTTGCTTGGCAAGCTTTATAGTGGAATTTCCTATATGGAGCTCAACGATTTTGAAAAAGCAATGGGATATTTCAACTTTATCATCCAACACAAAGACAACCTTTTTATCGATCAATCAGAATGGTATCTCAGCCTGTGTTATCTTAAGACAAATAGAATGGAAGAAGCTTCCAGGCTACTTGATAAAATTGCAAATGAAAGAGGTGTTTTCAAAACCAAAGCCCAAATGCTGCTCAATGAATTGAAAAACAAGTAAAACACAGTCGTCGGCTCCAGTCCGAGACTATTTTCCCCCAAGCGTAAGTACTTAATTTCAGGGAGCTTAATATAAAAAAGTACTTACGCTTTTCTTATGTATATATGTCAAACTATTTCAGGTATTAGCATCAAGTTGAAGCGCACAATGGTAAGCAAATCGCCATTGCGATTCAAAACCAGCCAAAATCACCCATTGCCCTTCAGGCGCTTGCTACGTTGACGCCCATAGAAAAACAGCATTAGAGACGCAAGCAGCACAAGAGAACAAACAACCCACCAAAAACTGCGTTTAGGCGGCGCGAGCGGTTCGGCATCACCAATCAGGATATAGGCCGACCAGAAATAGGGGTGCGATTTGAGCTGATTGGCTTGATCAATAAAAGCCAGCTTGGCCTGCTGTAAGGCCACATCCTTGGGGGTGCCAACACTAAGCAGTTTATAAAACTG
>CAYTUA010000463.1:0-4357 GCA_964440855.1 uncultured Lentimicrobiaceae bacterium | reverse complement strand
ATGGCAGTGCAGCGCAGCAATATGAAGTATATAATTTCCGTGATGATGGTGTGGCCATGGCCATGTACAATACAGATGAATCCATTCGTGGCTTTGCACATTCCTGCTTCAATATGGCTTTGCAGAAGGGATGGCCTTTGTACCTAAGCACCAAAAATACCATCCTCAAACGATACGATGGTCGTTTCAAGGATATTTTTGAAGAAATCTATCAAAGTGATTACAAGGAGAAATTTGTTGCAAAAGGAATTTCTTACGAGCACCGCCTGATTGATGATATGGTGGCTGCAGCCCTCAAATGGGAAGGCAAGTTTGTATGGGCCTGCAAAAACTATGATGGCGATGTGCAGTCCGACACACTGGCTCAGGGTTATGGGTCGCTTGGGCTGATGACCTCGGTGCTAGTTACCCCCGACGGCAAAACTGTTGAAGCAGAAGCTGCCCACGGAACAGTAACCCGCCACTTCCGCGAACACCAGAAAGGGAACCCTACTTCAACCAATCCGATTGCCAGCATTTTTGCCTGGACACGCGGACTGGCCCATCGTGCAAAACTGGACAAAAACGATGCACTCAATGATTTTGTACAAACCCTGGAGGATGTTTGTATCCAAACCATAGAATCAGGAAAAATGACCAAGGACCTGGCGTTGCTTGTTCATGGAAAAAATCTTAAACCAGAACATTATCTCAACACAGAGGATTTTCTGGCGGCTGTTGACTCAGGATTAAAAGAAAGATTAAATTAACCAAAGTAAAACAATAGATTATGTCAGATTTAAAACAGATTTTAAGAGGAAAAATTGAAGAATGGAGGCCACGTACTGCCAAATTGCTTGAAGAGCATGGCGATAAGGTTATTGACAAAGTAACAGTTAGCCAAATTATTGGTGGTATGCGCGGTATAAAATGCCTGATTACAGACATCTCTTATCTCGATCCCAAGGAAGGAATTCGCTACCGGGGCTATACCCTCCCAGAAGTGTTCAAGCTTTTGCCAAAGCCCAAAAATGCCGAAATGCCCTATGTTGAAGGCTTGCTATTCCTTTTACTCACCGGTGATATGCCCAACGAAAAACAAACACTTGATCTGGTAGATGAGTTTTCAAAGCGACGCATTTTACCGCGTTATGTGTATGAAGTAATTGATGCATGGCCATGCTGCAGCCATCCTATGGCCATATTTTCATCAGCTATTTTGGCGATGGCACGCGAATCGTTTTTTGCCAAAAAATACAAAGCCGGCATCAACAAGATGGACCTGTGGGAGCCAATGTATGAAGACACACTGAATATGCTGGCCAAACTACCTGAAATTGCGTCCTATATTTATACCAAACTTTATCGGGATAACAAGCGTATCGTTGGAAACCCCGACCTGGACCTGGGTGCCAACTTCGCCCATATGATGGGCAAAAAGTCACCCTATGATGATGTGGCCCGTATGCATTTTATCATCCATGCCGATCATGAAAGTGGTAACGTTAGCGCCCATACAGCACATCTTGTAGGCAGTTCGCTTTCTGACATTTACCTTTCAACCTCAGCCATGATCAACGGATTGGCTGGCCCCTTACACGGGCTGGCAAACCAGGAAGTGTTGCGCTGGCTGCAGGACCTGATGGATAAAATGGGCGGTGAAGTGCCCACTGAAGACGAAATGAAACAATTTGTGTGGGATACGCTGCATAGCGGACAGGTAATACCCGGTTTCGGACATGCCGTATTGCGCAAAACTGACCCCCGCTATACTGTTCAGCGGGAATTTAGCCTGAAACATCTATCAAATGACCCCATCTTTAAATATGTGGATATGCTGTACAAGGTGGTTCCACCAATTCTGAAAGAACAAGGGAAGGCAAAAAACCCCTGGCCCAATGTGGATGCGCAAAGTGGTGTAATCCAATGGCATTATGGCGTAACCGAATATGATTTCTACACCGTATTGTTTGGTATTGGACGTGCCATTGGTGTTGGTGCCAACCTGATTTGGGACAGGGCCCTGCTCTATCCGCTCGAACGTCCAAAATCACTTACCACGCATATGTTGGAAGAAATGGTCGGTATGTCAGGCAAAAAACCAAAAACAGAAATTACTGAAGAATAAATACTTGGACAATTCCATTTAAAATAGTGAACAAATGGGTATTGCGATCTTGCGCAATACCCATTTTTATTGAAAACCAGAAATTGAAAAGCCATGGCCATCCAATACCAGATACACCTCCCAGCCTATCAGCGAGGTTTTCACCTGATCACCAAGGAAATAGAAGCCCAACTGGGCAGACTGCCTGCAACAGGTCTATTGCACTTGTTTATTCAGCATACTTCGGCGGCACTCACCATCAATGAAAACGCTGACCCATCCGTAAGGCATGACCTGGCAAGTTTTACTGACAAACTGATCCCTGAATGCGATCCCGTCTACACCCATATATTTGAAGGTGATGATGATATGCCAGCCCATATCAAAGCATCTGTTTATGGTAACTCGTTAAGCATCCCCATACAAAACGGCAAACTGGCATTGGGCATCTGGCAGGGGATTTATTTGTGCGAGTTCAGAAACCGAGGAGGAAACCGCAAGTTGCTGGCCACCATTATTGAATAGATTTAGATATGGAATAATTGGGTTGTTTTAAAAAAACTGATGTCTATCGAAAGGAAATTTCTTGTTCAATCTATCATTCGTACACAACCAACCAGGCCCCGATACGCTTTATATCAGGATGCGCCATCATCCAAAAAACAACCTAATGTATAGATTTGTTAGTTTTTAATGCAGACCCATTATTAAATGTAAAGATTATTGCAATTTCTTTACAAAAGAAGTGCTCTCTGTATGGATTATTTAAAATTCTTTACACTGGATAAACTGGGTCGCCATTAGACGATAGGAGTTGAATTCGACAATTCCATCTCGACATCATAGCCTTGCCTGTGCTGGAGGTTTTCGGATAAAGAATAGTGGCTGGAAAAATCCGGCCTTTTAATCAATATCACTCCACATTATCAACTTGAAGCACATTATATTTTCGTCTATGGTACAGAACCCAATCTTTACGGCTGCATCGCTGATGCCGAGCAAAGAAACCACATCATGGCTGATGCAGGAAAAACCGCATAATATACCGGTCAGGCAAGCCTTACTGGACAGGATATAACCTAAATTGTTAAAATTAGTGTCCTCTCATTTTACTAATATGAAAGCCCTGCCAAATTCGGCAATCGCATTGTCTGGAATCATTGGTATATCATTAAGCCAAACTTTGTCACAGACAATTGAAGACGACCCATTATCTTTTCGGACGAAATGACATTTGAGTGTATCAACATCTCCATTTCCCCAGTCTATATATGTAATAGGGTACTCTTCCCCTTCACTATCATTTGGGAAAATGCGTACGCGCTCATTTCCGACGTCTGCTACATAACAGATTGAGCGGGGGCAATCTAGATTACTGTTATATACCTCATGGGTATTCCCATCTATTAGGTACATCAATTTGATATCGTCAAAATTGATAGAATTAGATAATGTAGTGTTTAAGAGGTTGTTGCCAGCAGCATCTTCTACGAATATGTCAATGGAAGTGCTTACACTATCTGTTTGATTGTCTTTGCTACACGATAAGATAAACAAAAATGTGAGAAAAAATATGTATTTCATAATTTCATGATATTAAAAAGTTAAAAATTACGGGTAAATATTGTAAGTGAAGTCTTTGGCATATTGATAATTATATGTACCAGGATTCCATGTATCGAAAAAATACCACCCATTATAGGTTCCATTCCAACCCCAGTTCATATGGAATCTTAGTATAGAGTAACAACTGTTCTGATGGTGTTCATAACCATCACAAACCCACATGTGACAATTTGAATAAGTGTACCACAACCAGGGAAAAGCCCTTTTCCTTGTCCTGCAGCCATCAAGCAAAACAGGACGGTTTGCATTAAGATTCTGAACAACAACTTGATAACTTCCTGATCCATAAACACTTCTAGTCGCCGAACTATAACAAAATGTATTCTTGAAAGCGTTTGCAGTCATATCACCATCAGCACCGGAAGCATCGCATCCATAGTCCATATCTACAGTGTCACCAATATCCTTCATCATTCTTTGCACCTCACCGTTACCTGAATTGTTAGGCATTGTTGCATAGTTGTAACCTTGCGTACAATTATGTGACCAATACCTTAGAATTTGTGCCATAGCTGTTGCGACACAACCTGCCCAAGCCTTACCATTTGAATAACATACTCCACTACAATTAAGGTCAGGGCATTGCTCATTGTAAGTACACCCTTGTCCCCAGTTAGTGGTCATCAAAGGGCCTTTTATAATAGT
>CAYTUA010000462.1:0-8009 GCA_964440855.1 uncultured Lentimicrobiaceae bacterium | reverse complement strand
ACGACGGCATGCAGCTTCGCAGGGCCTAACACAAACGCGTCCGCAAATTGCCGGAAGCGGGTTGGTTTCTTTAATCAGGGCTACTGCGTCATGATATAGCCCTTTGTCAATCAGGGCTATATAGCCTTGTACATCCACACCGGCCGGACAGGTTTGTTTGCAGGGCCCCAGACAATCAGCATAATGGTTGCTCAGCAGCAAGTCAAGTGCTGTTTTTCGGGATTTTTTTACTGCTTCCGTTTCCGTATTTATTTCCATTCCGGGAGCTAAGTATGTTGAACATGAAGGCTGGTGGCCGCGCATGCCGGCTACTTCAACCACACATACATAGCAAGATGAAAACGGCTCAATACGTGGATCGTGGCACAGTGTTGGAATTTCAAGTCCATGCCTTGTTGCGCATTCGTAAATAGTTTCACCCTGGATGGCTTCAACTGTTTCTCCGTTGAGCTTTATGTTAAAATATTGATTCATAGCGTTTCTATTATTATTTGGCAGTAAGCTTAATCCACCAGAACGGCTTCAAATTTGCAAACAGTGTAACATTCACCGCACTGGATACAGGCGTCTTGTCTGATAAAATGTACTTCTTTGCGTGCACCATCAATGGCATTTGAGGGACATTTTTTGGCACATACGGTGCATCCAGTGCATTTCACCTGATCGATTGTATATGTCAGCAAGGGCTTACACACTTTGGCAGGGCATTTTTTATCAAAAATATGTGCTTCATATTCCTTCCTGAAATACTTCAAGGTAGTAAGTACAGGATTGGGGGCCGTTTGACCTAAACCGCAAAGCGAATTATCTTTGATCTGATAAGCCAACAATTCCAGTTTTTCAAGATCTTCTTCTTTGCCTTTGCCTTCGGTAATGCGTTCAAGAATTTCAAGCATCCGTTTGGTGCCAATCCGGCAGAAAGTGCATTTTCCGCAAGATTCGTCCTGGGTAAAGTGTAGGAAAAACTTGGCAAGATCGATCATACAAGTGGTTTCGTCCATTACCACCATACCACCAGACCCCATGATGGCTCCCGTAGCATTTACTGAATCATAATCAACCGGGGTATGACCCAGTTCGGCCGGTATACACCCCCCCGAGGGGCCTCCAAGCTGAACAGCCTTGAATTTTTTATCATGCTGGATGCCACCACCCAATTTGAAAATCACATCATTGATTGTAACACCCATAGGTACTTCAACCAAACCACCATTTTTAATTTTTCCTGTGAGCGCAAACACCTTGGTGCCTTTACTTTTTTCAG
Organism: uncultured Lentimicrobiaceae bacterium; assembly: GCA_964440855.1. GTDB lineage: Bacteria > Bacteroidota > Bacteroidia > Bacteroidales > F082 > CALAZZ01. Next base: position 6,745 of record CAYTUA010000462.1, on the reverse strand, counting down.
TTCCATAAGCTGCATAGGCTGCAGAGCCATTGTTGATGATCCAGGGGATATTGGCCCAGGTTTCAACATTGTTGATGTTGGTGGGTTTTTTCCACAAGCCGGAAACAGCCGGAAATGGTGGCCTTTTGCGGGGCATGCCACGCTGCCCTTCGATGGAGGCAATCAGGGCGGTTTCTTCGCCACAAACAAAGGCGCCTGCACCTTCTTTCACATAGATATCGAAACTAAAATCTGAACCCATAATTTGCTTGCCTAAATAGCCTTTAGCCCTTGCTTTCTCAATGGCAATATTCAAGCGTTTGATTGCCAAGGGGTATTCGGCACGACAATAAATTACACCTTGATTGGCGCCAATGGAATAAGCACCAATCATCATGCCTTCGAGCACTGCATGGGGATCGCCTTCGAGCAAGGAACGGTCCATAAAAGCACCCGGATCGCCCTCATCGGCATTACAAATAATGTATTTATCCTGGCTTTCGCTTTGGTAAGCAAATTTCCATTTCAGGCCCGTCGGAAAACCACCGCCACCCCGTCCACGCAAACCTGAATTAAGCACGGTTTGAATGACCTCCATCTGAGGCATGGAATTCTTCAGAATGCTTTTGATGGCTTTGTATGCATCACGCTTCTCAGCTTCTTCCAGCGATTCGGGATCCATATAGCCACAATTGCGCAGGGCAATTTTCACCTGTCCCTTATAAAATTCATCTTCTGAAGTTTCAAAATGATCGGATACCACAACCCGTTCATGTGATACCTCATTGCTGTTCAAGTGCTTCAGAACCACTTCCTCCACCTTGTCAACCAACATATCACCATATATAATGGTGCCATTTTTGTCGGTTATTTCCACCAGGGGTTCTTTATAGCACATGCCGATGCAACTGGTTTTGGCTAATTCAAAATCAGCCTTTCCGCTTTGCAACAACTGGGATAATTTTTCATAAGTCTTATTGGCTCCGGCTGCAATTCCACAACTGCCTAAGCCTACCACAACTTTCGCTTTATTCATTTCTTTGGGCTTTTTGGTTAACAGCATGGCCATTGGTATTTCCGCATTGCGACTTCTTTAAATCTTTGATTACGCGAACAGCTGATTTACCGTCCAGTTTGCCATATGATTCCTCGCCAATCATCATTACAGGAGCCAAGGAACAACAGCCTAAACAGGCCACCGACTCCAGGGTAAACTGCCTGTCGTCTGTGGTTTCGCCATTTTTTACTTGCAGCGCATCGCTTAAAGCATCAGTAATGGCTGTGGCATTTTGTACATGGCAAGCTGTGCCATGACATACCCTGACAATATTTTTTCCGACCGGTTTCAGCCTGAATTGTGCATAAAAAGTTGCAACACCATATATATCAGCTGTTTTTACTCCCGTTGCCTCAGAAATCAACTGAAAAGCCTTGGAAGGGATATAGCCATAAAGCTGCTGGGTGCCTTGCAGCATAGGAATCAAACTGCCTGATTTGCCGGCATACTTTTGCAGCAAATCATCCATAAGTCCAAAATCCACTTCAAGATCAGGCTTGGCTATTTGTTCCGTTTTTATTCTGTTTATACGCATAACTTTGGGGTGTTATATGTTTACCTAACGACCGAACTAAAATAGATATTTAAGACCAATGAAAAGCCTTTAAATGCTGATTAACAGTAATTTATATTCAATCTAAATAAGACTCTATCGCTAATTATCTGGAAGTGTAACACATTGCGGTTGTGAAACTGAAATTGCACGTTCGACTGAATTGTTTTTAAGTTTCGGCCTTTTGCGTGAAACACCTAAAAGGCCTGGTAAAAATGCGGAAGATTTAATGGAGGTATTCTTCTCAACCCGCCATTGCTTCCAACAAAATTGCAACTCGCTTCATCAAAGCCTGTAATACATTCACCGAATTTTATTAGTTTTACCAAAGTAAAAACCCAATAAAATAACCATGAAGAAAATAATTCTAATCCTTGCGGGCTGTTTTGCAATGGCTGCCTGCAATCAAAGCCAACACCCTGAAATTGAGCATGGAACCTTTTTAAAAGGTGATATGGAGCATTTTGTGGAAACCATCGAAGAGCAGTTTGCCGGATTTTCGGCTACGATGCGCGAAGTGTCATATCGCTACGAGGAATTGTATTGGGCAGGCTTAGATGGCAATTGGGAATATGCCGATTATCAATTGGAACACATTGAAGAGGCCCTGGAGGCTGGCATAATCCGTCGTCCCGAAAGAGCCCTGAATGCAGAACTTTTCCTTAAAACAGGTGCCCAATCCATGCAAGTTGTTATTGACAACAAAGACGGGGAAGCATTTGAGCAAGGATTCAATCAATTCAGAACAGCATGCCTGGACTGTCATATGCGCGAAAAAGTGGAATTTATCCCTGTTGGCCTGCCAGAAATAAGGGCTGGCGTCACCCATAAAGAGTAAAAAAATGCCTGACTTTGGATAAGCCAGGCATTTAAAATTGTTGTATTGAATGCTTAAATTGCTTCAGTTTCAACTACTTTAGCAAGCAAATCAGCATACGGTATTACGAGCAATTGACGCCCTTCAAACTCCACTTCGGTTCCGGCATATTTTTTAAATAGCACTGAATCGCCAACAGCAATGGCCGGGTTTTCGATGCTGCTGCCCAAGGCTGCCACAGGCGCCAATTGGGGTTTTTCTCTGGCCGAATCAGGTATAATAATTCCAGAAGCAGTTTTTTGTTCGCTCTTATCTGCGGTTAAATCGAGGATGACATTTTCACCCAATGGTTGTAATTCTTTCATTTGATCATTATTTAGTTGTTAGCACTTTGTTGAATTCCTAATAAACTGTTGATGCGGCTTTTGTCAAAACCCACAACTATTTGCCCATCAATACTGGTTTGTGGCACCCCTTGTTGCCCGCTGCGCCTGACCATTTCAGCAGCTGCCTGCTGGTCGCGCGACACATCCACTTCCCTGAACGGAATGCTGTTTGTTCGCAAATACGACTTCAGCGTGTTGCACCACGAACAGCTTGGCGTTGAATACACCGTAACACTTTTCATTGTTTTACCGGCGATTTTTGCTGCTGCATGAAAAAGAGACTCTTCGAACAAGCCAATGTAGTAGGATGGGTCGTTGCAACCCTTGACCACATTGACATGCTGCTTGCCTTCAAAAACCAATAAGGAAGGTACACTGCTTACACCATACTGGGGATGAATATCGCGCACCTTGTTCACATCGGCACACAACACATTCATATTTGTAAGCTTGTTACTGGCTTCCACCAAATTGGCATAGGCACAGTCACTGGATTCCGAACCCGTTTTATACAATAAAAGATAGTTCTTTTGGCCTTCAGTCAATTCTTTTAGCAAGTGGTTGTGATCGTTTATTTGTTTTAACATGATTTTATTTTTTCTCCTGATTTATCAAAAGCTATGCCATGGGGCGGATTCAAAAAAACAGCGAATGATTGCACACAGGAATATGACAAAATTTCAGTCCAACTAGTAAATGCAGGGAATTAACCGCCAAGATCTTTTCATATACAATTCATATCCAGCATAATGCGGGATTAACTGTTTTTCTTCAAAATGCAATTTGAATAAAAGGGTAATTGTAAGCAGTAGCAGTACAGCCAGGCGAAACCAGCTGAAATAATCAGCTACCAAACCAGCAACAGCAAGCAATTGGGCCATATACATGGGATGCCTGAGGTATTTATAAATACCCTTCGTAATCAAAACCCCACCCTGTTTTGCAAGTGGGGCAACATTAAAGTTTCCGATACGCATTGTCCAAATGGCCAGAATACCCAATAAAACACCTCCTACCTCAAGCAGCAATCCATGAAAAGTATTGGCCAGTAAAGGCCCTGTAAGCAGGATGGCCATCAAGGAAGCAAATTGCAGAAAAACAAAAGTGTAGGCTTTCAATTTCATGGGTAATAAAAAAAGACTCCCGGTTTGCCGGTTTCCTAACCCGGCTAATTATGCAAGTAGTGAGTTAAAAAAATAAACCGGGAGTCAGTTGCAAATATAAGTAAACAATGATTGGACCGACAGTATAAAACAATCGGTTTTTAATCGTTTTGGGAAGCCAGAAAACGCTCTGCTTCCAGTGCTGCCATACAGCCAGTTCCAGCTGCTGTAACAGCTTGCCTGTAAACCTTGTCCTGCACATCACCACAGGCAAATATACCTGGAATATTTGTGGTTGTGGTACCCGGCTTTGTCATAATATATCCGGTTTCGTCCATATCAAGCACTCCCTCGAAAAGGTCGCTGTTGGGTTTGTGGCCTATGGCAACAAAAAAGCCTTCTATATCAATAACCCGTTCCTCATTGGTTTTGCTATTAATCAAAACGGCGCCTTTCAGGGTTTTAGCGAAACCTTTCTCTTCTCCAAAAAGTTCTTTGGTGTTGTGATTCCAGAGCACCTCAATATTGGGGGTGTTGAAAACGCGGTTTTGCATGGCTTTGGAAGCACGCAATTCATCGCGGCGGACAATCAGATAAACCTTGTGAACCAGTTTAGCTAAATAGGTTGCTTCTTCAGCGGCTGTATCGCCTCCACCAACAACGGCCACATCTTTGCCTTTATAGAAAAAACCATCGCAGGTGGCACAGGCCGAAACCCCTCCCCCTTTGAAACGCTCTTCCGATTCCAAACCAAGGTATTTTGCCGTGGCCCCGGTAGCGATTATCAGCGTATCGGTGAGCATTTCCTTGCCGTCATCTGCTTTCACTTTGAAGGGCCTTGCGCTAGTATCCACCTCAGTAATCATGCCCCATCGGGTATCGGTTCCAAAGCGTTCTGCTTGCTTCTTTAAATCTTCCATCATAGCCGGGCCATCAATTCCTTCGGGATAACCGGGATAATTTTCCACTTCGGTGGTGGTGGTAAGCTGACCTCCCGGCTGCATGCCCAGATACATAACGGGTTTTAAATCAGCACGGGCAGCATATATGGCTGCTGTGTATCCGGCAGGCCCTGATCCTATTATCAGGCATTCGTGGTGTTCCATGGTATTTGTTATAGATTAAACATTAAATATTCTGGGTTTTCATTTTTCAAAGCCAAAACAATGCCAATACCGTTTATTAGCGCTTAAAACTTGCATAAACAAGTTGATCTCTGATTCAACTGCCAAGTTGGCCGTCTTGTTGTTGGTGATATTAATGCGATTTAAAAAGTACTGCAATTTTGTCTGTTTTATTCAAAAATCATCTGATAAGGCCTTTGAATGGCAGCTTCCAATTGCTGAATCGAAATATATTTACTCATCCGGCCATGCTCATGGCCTTCAAAATAAATAAGAATAACGGGATTTGAGAACACATTGAAATGAGCCGTCACTTCCGGGTTGGCAGCAGAATCAATCAACTTGAACTGCATCCGGGGAAACTCCTCTTTAACCAAGGCTTCCACCTTAGGCCTCAGGCTAACACAAGGGGCACAGCTATCGCTGTAGAAATATAGCAATACAGCGGGTGATTCGTTTATATAGTTCTCTAAATCTGGCAATTGTTCCTTGCTCATGGTTTCATTTTTGATCGTTCAAAAGTAAACAAAATGCTGCTTGCAGCCGCCATTCTATAACCCAACCTGATTAATTCACAAATTTTCTACTGCGATGCCCAACTACCTGCGCACTATACCCGTCCTCGATTTTTTTATTTCGGAAATAATTCACTACTCCGTCATTAAAAAAATCTGCGGTTGGTCTTATTACTTGGTATTTGAACATCTCGTAACGAAATTTTATGAATAAACCAGGCTAATGATCGAACTGGCACGACTTTGGTTTTTTAACGTTAAATTTGCAGTCAAAATTTATCTATAAGCCATGCATAGTAAGCAGCATTTCACGGATTTGTTCAGTAATTTCAGCAAGCTCAGGGTGATGATCATTGGCGATGTAATGGTAGATGCCTATTTATTTGGCAAGGTTGACCGTATTTCGCCCGAAGCACCTGTTCCTGTTGTGGTTGTGCATAGCCGCTCCAACAGGCCTGGAGGAGCTGCCAATGTTGCACTCAATATTAAAAGGTTGGGTGCCGAAGCTGTGCTTTGCTCCGTTGTCGGGAAAGACCAAAAAGGCGGTGAATTTATAGATATTCTGAAAGAAAATAAGCTGGCAGTGCATGGCATACTCCAAAGCAACGACCGCATTACCACCACCAAATTCAGGATAATTGGCAACAACAGCCAAATGTTGCGTGTGGATGAAGAAATTACCAGCGACCTCAACCAACGTGAAAAAGACCTCTTGCAATTCAGGGTTGAACATATTTTAAGAGAGGAAAAAATTGATGTGATCATTTTTCAGGATTATAATAAAGGTGTGATCGATGAAAAACTAATTGCTAAAACAATCGAAATTGCCAAGCATAAAAGCATACCCGTTGTGGTTGATCCCAAACGCAAAAATTTTCTTTCTTTTAAAGGGGTTCATCTTTTCAAACCCAATCTTAAAGAACTATATGAAGGCATAAACGGTGGTTTTGATTCATTTACAATGGAAAACACACGGGTGGCTATGCAGTTGCTGCAAGAAAAAATTGAAGCAGAAATAATCTTGGTTACCCTGTCGGAAAACGGGGTAATGATAAGGGCGAAAAAAGCAGAAGGGGAATACGAAAATACCCATATTCCTGCTCATTTGCGCAGTATAGCTGATGTTTCAGGTGCCGGCGACACCGTAATCAGTGCGGCGGCCTTGTGCCTTGCACTCAAACAAGACCCACAAACATTGGCATCCATTTCGA
>CAYTUA010000461.1:0-4392 GCA_964440855.1 uncultured Lentimicrobiaceae bacterium | reverse complement strand
GACGACACTTCGAGCATGCAAAACCCTGCTTATGAATACCCATCGCATGGTTTCTATGATGTGGAATTAATTGTGCGCAACGAATATGGTTGCTCTGATACCCTTGTGCGCGAAACAGAAATATGGCAGCGGCCTGAAGCTGATTTCAGTTACGATGTGAATTGCGCTTCCTACCAAACACTATTCTTTGACGAATCTGTTGAAGGCGGTGCCGAAATCATTGGCTGGCATTGGGATTTTGGAATGGAAGGTGATACAGCCATTGATCAAAACACTTTCTATGTGTATGATGAAGCGGATGCTTATGAGGTTCAATTGGTTGTGAATGATGAAAATCAGTGTTATGACACAATTTTACGCACCGTTTACATTTATCCGATACCAAGAGCCGATTTCACCATCCAGGATGAATACCAAGGCCGGCAGGGACAGGTTTATTTCCGCAACGAAAGTGAATCGGCCAACAGTTATTTCTGGGACTTTGATGATGGCAACATCAATGATGTGGATTTCAATCCCGTGCATCAATACACAGAAGACGGCACATACGAAGTTATGCTTGTAGCATACAATGAGTATAACTGTCCTGACACCCTTGTAAAGGAATATACCATTTTGTTTACAGGGCTTTACTTCCCGAACACTTTCGTGCCACAAAGCACCAACCCCGAATTGAATAAATTTATGGGAATTGGTGAAAACCTCGAAAGCTATTCGGTTGAAGTTTACACTTCCTGGGGGCAATTGGTTTATTCCAGCACCCAACTAACCCTTGATGGAAATCCTGATCCTGATGATGCCTGGGACGGCAAATTCAAAGGACAGGACCTTCCTGTAGGTTCCTATATCTGGCGTGCTTCAGCCGTATTCAAGGATGGTAGCATTTGGAAAGGGGCCGACAATGGTGACGGCAACCTGAGGACATACGGTATTATCAACATCATCCGGTAACGAAAAATATTAGAAAGCCATGAACAAGTTATCTATGATTATAGAAAAAAATGACAGAAAATCCGGAACACTACGGTTCCGGTTTTCTGCCAGCAAGCTCATTGTATCTGTAATTGCCATGATGTTGGTATTATGCGGGTTGTCACTCAAAGCCCAGGATGCAGGCTACTCCCAATTTTTCAGTACGCCCACTTATTATAACCCCGGCTATGTTGGACTTACATTGGGCATGAAAGCACGGATGAATTTTCGGAAAATGTATAACAACATCCCTGGCGACAACTACACCTACAATTTGAGTTTGGACATTGCCGATAGGAATATCCCCGGAAGTGGGGGTATAGGCGTCATCTTCAACCAGAATCGTGAAGGCTTGGGATATATAAAGTCAATGACTGCTGGTTTTATGCCGGCAGTGCGCATACCCCTCTCCTACAATGCCATCATCCAGGTTGGGGCACTGGCAGCAATTGTTACGCGTGAAATCGATTGGGATGGAATGGTTTTTCCTGATCAGTTAGACCCAAGATGGGGAAACATAGGGCCCTCAAGCTTTATTACCCCTTCTTCAAACAAAGTTGTCTACCCCGATTTTAGTTTTGGAACTGTTTTCCAATTTACCGGAAACAATGTAACCGGCACCATTGGGGCAGCGGCACACCACCTGATGGAGCCCAACCAATCATTTTTAAATGTAAATGCACCACTGGCACGGAGGTATGTTGGCCATTTCGACCTGGTTATCAACGTGGAAGATTATGAAGGTTATTATACCAAGACGCGCTCTTTCAAAATGAACCCAGGTATTATGTACCAAAATCAGGCCGGCATGAATATCTTCAACCTGGGGGTCAATATGTATATGTCGCACATTTATTTGGGAGTTTGGTACCGCAATGAAGTACTCGAATTTGGCGATTATTCCAACTTGACTTTTTTGGCAGGATTGCATTTCGATTTTTCAGAAAACACGCGGATGAAAATGCTCTATAGTTATGACATGGCTATCCATTCATCACACAATTTCACAGGGCCATCCCATGAGATGAGCCTTATTTTTGAATTTGATGATATCCGGTTTTTCAGGCCAAACGAAATCAGGGGCATGGGTACTTCCAACAGGCAATTTTCACCCCTTGAGTGCTCACCATTCTAAGAGGATATTACGCTGAAAGGTGTTTCAAAATTGCTGAAGCATAATTATCCCAACTCATGTCTTTTGAAGTTGCATGGATGTGCTTGGGTGGTATAGGATTTTCAATGGCCCTTTGCATGGCTGCTGCCATTTCTTCTGTATTATCAGGCTTGGCCAGGTATCCGTTATATCCATCTTTGATGGTTTCCGGGAAATGACCAACAGCCGTAGCCAACATGGGCAGGTTGAAATTATATCCAATTGATTCCACCCCTGAGGGTGTTGCCGTCAAATAAAACAACAACAGATTGTCGCTTACCTGAAAATACTTGTGCACATCTTCGTTTGGTACAAAATCGTTAACTACAAATACTCTCTCTTTCAGATTTAGGGCGTCAATCAGGCTTAGGGGATTGTAATTGCGCTCATCATCCTGCTTTCGCAGAAACAATCCTTTGGCCATCCCAAACAAACTGTTTTTCAATCGCGTGCTCAATTTGCTTTGATCCAGTGTTTGCCAGAAGGATTCACCAACAATCAGCAGGCTAACATCGTCCCTTTGACTTGCCAGTTTGGCAAAAGCTTCAATGGCATTGTGCAAGCCTTTGTATTTGCGTATAAATCCAAAAAAAAGGAATACATGTTTTTTTAGATTCATGGCCTTTTTAGCAGCTTCGATATCAAAATCAGGATCAGGCTTGAACATATCATAAACAGGATGATAGAGCTTCAGAATCTTTATGCTGTTGATTTCCGCTTTTTTATTGTTTTTCAACAATTCAAACTTTCTGTTTGGAAAAATCTGCTGCAATTCATCGGCCGTTTGCCTGGCATGTACCACATAGCTGTTGGCATGCCTGATTCCCATTTTCGTGAAAGTGTTATCCAGTTTGCTCCCCTCTTTTTGAATGACAAAATGCAAATCGAAAATCACCTGAATGGCCTTTTCCCTTTTTAATTTGCGGGCAATATATGATAATGGAACACCCTGAACAGCAATGGCCCACTGAAAAATAACCATATCAGGCCGAAGCGACCGGATTAAGTTTACTGTTTTTCTCCAACTCAGCGGATTGTTGTAATTTGTTACATAATGAACCTTAATTCCAGTACCATCCAGCTGATCTGAGCGACTTTTGCGGTCGATAAAGTCGCGTGGGATAATAGCGGGGTATTGCTGAGTCCATGAAACGATATGCACTTCGTTATCAAGCATTTGATCAAATGCCTTTGCCAGCGATGTATTGTAGTTGGCAATTCCTCCTTTGAATTGTGGTCCGGGACCAAAGCAAACAATTTTAGGCATAAATACACTCCTGTTTTTTCATAGCAACCGGGAATTATAGCGGCTATACTTATATCTATCTTGCCACGAGGCAGATTATTTATGTTTCATGTATTCCTGCATTTTTTGCATAAAATCAGGAAGTTGCCGCAGAGCAGCAAGTTCGCGCCATTTTTTCCGCACCTCATCGACTGGAACACCAAAATAGGTTTTACCACCCTCCAAAGATTTATCAACGGCTGAAGTAGCAAGTATTACGGCACCCTTTCCAATAACAATATCTTTATTTATCGCAACCCTCCCCCAAACAATCACATCATCTTCTATACGCGTAACACCCGCAATGGCAGCATGTGCCCCAATGAGGCAATTACTGCCAATATAAGTATCGTGGCCCACCTGACAATGATTGTCAAATTTGGTGCCTTTGCCAACAATGGTGTCTCCTGTAACGCCCCGGTCAATACTGCACAATGCGCCTACTTCCACATCATCTCCCAGGATTACACGGCCACAGCTTTCAAACTTTTTGTAGCCTTCAGGCCGCTTTTGAAAATAATAAGCATCGGCACCAATAACGCTATTGGCATGAACAATAACATTGTCGCCAATAATACAATGGTCATAAATGCTTACATTGGCATGTATTATACAATTCCGGCCAATGGAGACATGGTTGCCGATAAAAGCACCTGGTTGAATTACAGTACCTTCACCTACTAAGGCTGATTCGCTAACTACGGCATTGCTTGCCTGAAATGGCCTGTATCTTTGGATAAGATTAACAAAAGCATCAAAAGGCTTTTCGTGAAAGATGAGCGCTTTTCCTGGCGGGCAATCAATCCTTGTATTAATTAAAATTATGGTCGCCTTCGAAGATAATGCTTTGTTATAATATTTGGGGTGGTCCACAAAAGTGAGGTCACCCGGCTCAACCATATGTATTTCGTTAAGTCCGGAAACAACAAAATCAGGATCACCAACAAAATCAGCTTCTAAAAGTCCGGCAACGGCTTTCAGG
>CAYTUA010000460.1:0-8614 GCA_964440855.1 uncultured Lentimicrobiaceae bacterium | reverse complement strand
TTTGGAAACTACGCTTAACATAAAACTACGCTTGAAGGAACTATTTAAGACATTAAATGCATAATATTTCAACAAAAGAAACCACGCATATAAATTGCTGTTTTAAAGCGTTAGCGTAGCTTCCAAATGCTGAGCGTAGTTTCCAAACTACACTCCTAATACATTCACCAAACGCTAAGCGTAGTTTCCAAACTACGCTCGCTTCACATTGCTATGATTAGCATAGTTTCCAAACGCTCGCCATCTAAAATTTTACCATTCAAATATTTGTATCTTCGTACAATCACAAACTCACAACACACCGTATGTCAACAGGATACCAGATTAAAGACCAATCAGCTTTGTATTTCCTCACTTTTCAAGTTGTTGATTGGATTGATGTCTTCACCAGGCAAAACTATCAGGATTTGGTTATTGAAAGCCTCGACTTTTGCCAGAAAAATAAAGGCCTTCAGGTGTTTGCTTATGTGGTCATGTCGAACCACCTTCACCTGATTGTAAATAGCCCAATGGGAGAGCTAAGCGACACAATACGAGATTTTAAGCGTTTTACATCGAATAATATTCTGGCAGCCATAAAAAACAATGTTGAAAGCCGTCGTGAATGGATGCTCGAACGTTTTGAAAATCATGCACAGCGCCACAAAAGGAACACACATTATCAGCTTTGGACACATAGCAACCATGCCGAAGTATTGTATTCCAACCCATTCATTGAGCAGAAGTTGATTTACATTCATAACAACCCGGTTAAAGCAGGAATTGTTAAGAATCCTGAGGATTATTTATATTCAAGTGCACGGAATTATGCTGGCCTGGATAACCTTATGGATGTTGTTTTGCTTGCGGTGAGATGGAAAACATATTGAGGAATTTAGTTTTAGGAAGCGTAGTTTGGAAACTACGCTTAACAGTGCGTAGTTTGAAAACTACGCTTAGCGGTGGATTTACGTTGTTACTTAGCAATGAATAATGCTTCACCTTTTTATAATCAGCTTTTTTCTGATTTTTAAATTACTTGAGGTCAATTCGCAGATATATATACCCTGACCAATTGTTGAAACGTCAATACTTCCTCCAGTTTCATTGCTGAATAAAACCTTTTGGCCAAGCTGATTGTAAATAGTAATCGTTTCTATTTTCAATGCGGTATTGCTTCTGAGGTGTATGCTATTTTCCGCAGGATTAGGAAAAATTGCAAATGCAGTTTCGGCAGTCATCTCTTCCACATCCAATGCTTCACAGGCTTCTTCCACCTCTTGCGGGCTGTTGCAGCCGGGGGCATTGCTGTATATTTGTGCATAGCTGTCAGGAGCCGCCAGGTAATCGCAGATGCTTTTCACCTCGCAGGTGGATAAGGAGTCGTTATCACGTATTTCTAAATCGGTTATGGAGGCAGCTTGCAACTTCTCCAGCCCGGCCAAACTATTCAGGACAGCATTGGAATGAATCCGAATACCCCCTCCAATGGTTGTCAAACTATCCAATCCGCTCAGGCTGGTCAGGGTTGCGTTTTCCAGAACCCTCAAATATCCTCCGATGGAAGTCAGACCTTCCAGACCATTCAGGCTGCTCAGGGCAGGGTTTCCACCATAATCCTGAAGCCCGATTTCCAAACCACCCCCTATTGTGGTCAGCTTGTCCAGACCGCTCAGGCTGGTCAAGGCGTCGTTCAGATAAATTTTCACTCCTCCCTCAACGTAGGTCAAATTTTCGAGGCCACTTAAGCTTTCAAGTGATTGATTTTCTAAAATATGCAGGTTGCCGCCAACAGACGTAAGGCCCTCCAGACCGTTCAGGCTGGTCAACGAGCCAATTCCATCATTTAGCTGCCCGCTGATTTCTAAATCACCTCCCACTGATATCAGGTTATTCAGGCCGTTTAGACTGGCTAATACCTGGTTACGCTTAATTATAAGGTTCCCTTCAACTGCATTCAAATTGTCGAGACCATTCAGGCTGGTCAGGGCATTGTTATTTCCAATTTCAAGGTGCATAACAGTATTCAGGTTGTTCATTCCGCTCAGGGAAGTCAGGGCATTGTTATATTTTATTAAAAGACTCCCTTCGATGGCATTCAGCTTGTTGAGACCGCTCAGACTGCTGAGGGTATTATTACTGCCAATATGAAGATCACCTCCAATAGAAACAAGACCTTCCAGACCGTTTAGGTTTGTTAAAAAGGCATTTCCTTCGTTACGCTGCCCTCCAATTTCCAAATCACCTCCCACTGAGGTCAGGTTATTCAGCCCGCTTAGGCTGGCCAAAGCATGATTAAGATTTATCTTAAAATCCCCTTCTATTGCAGTCAAACTGTCGAGGCCGTTAAGACCGATAAGTGCACTGTTATCGGTAATCAATAAATTCCCACCAATGTTGGCCAGATTATCGAGTCCGCTCAGATTGGTCAATGCATCGTTATCATTCAACTGAAAGTCCTGCCCAACAGCATGCAGGCTATGCAATTCATTCAGGCTGGTCAAAGAAGTGTTAGCACTAACAGTAAGATCCTGTCCGATTGAAGTAACGGTATTCAAACCACCCAGATCCGTAATATCATCCCCACTTATAACAACACTGCTTTGGATTGATGTACAGTTGGAGAACATCAATGGAAAAAGATCAATAGCATACTGATCATAAAACAAAAACGGCCCATAATACTGGCATGGCAAACCTCCGCAGCCAATAGCTATTTCTTCAAAACTGCAGCCACTCGCATTACCATAAATTTCTACCGTACCATTTGGCGCGCCCAGATAATCACACAGCCACTCAGCATCACAATTGGACAGGGTGCTGTTGTTGATGACCCTTAACCCCATTATAGATGCAGGTTCCAGGTTTTCGAACCCGGCAAGGCTGGTGAGGTTGTCATTAAAGTTTATCCATAGGTCGCCACCAATGGAAGACAGGTTGTCCATGCCATTCAGGCTGGTCAGCGAATCGTTCTTCATAAACCAAAGATTACCGCCAATAGCCGAAAGACTATCCAGGCCGCTCATGTCAGTCAAAGCATCGTTATCAAAAATCCAAAAATAATCCCCAACATTGTTAAGATTTCCCAAACCATTCATGCTGGTTAACGCATCATTACCTTTTATCCACAAATAAGCACCAATGGAAACAAGGCCATCAAGCCCGCTCAGGTCGGTTAAGGCATTGTTTGAAAACAACCTAAAGTTCCCTCCAATGGAATCCAGATTTTCCAGACCACTCAGGCTGGTTAGGGCAGGATTGGCATTTATCCACAGATACCCCCCAACAGAAGTCAGGCTATCCAATCCGCTCAGGTTTGTCAAGGCACTATTATGATCAATCCAAAAATTGCCACCGATAGAAGTCAGGCCCTCCAGCCAGTTCAGGTTGGTTAGGGAATCATTAAAATAAATTCTCAGATTTCCCAAGATGGAAGTAAGATTTTTAATTCCTGCGAGGCTGGTCAGACTTGTGTTGCCATAAAAGGTAAGGTTACCCCCTACAGTTGTAAGATTTTCCAGACCATGCAGACTGTTTAGGGCAGATGTTAGTGTAATTGACAGACTGCCGCCTATGGAAGTCAACACATTCAGGCCATTCAAATTAGTTATATTATTTCCACTAATGCTAACGCTCCCTTCTATCTCAGTACTTCCGGGGTAATTGGTCTGGAAGTTGTCAATTTGATCTTGGGTGGTTAATTCGATGCCATCTGGTAGGCATGACAAGTCAGACTGCTCACTAACAATCTGTTTGACATTGGGTTGACCGATTACATCTGTATCGGCATTCCCGTCTTCAATCCCCATGTGGGTGTAGTTTGTTGCCGGGTTTTGAGCACCAAGGGCAGTCGTCTCCTTCAAATTTTGCTCTCCCAATGGTATGGGTGTATAACTTCCCCATTCCTCATTGCCTTTTCTGTAATATTTGATTTCATCTTGACTATGCCATGAATAAGAAGTTGCTATGCTCCTACTGCGTCCCAAACCTTCAGCAAATTCATGCACAGTAGCATCAAAACCATCAGCATCCGTAATGCTGTTTTGAACCCTGCCATGAAATCTGTTTGGTTCTATAAATTTTTCTAACCAAAGATTCGAACCACCCCAATTCTCTACTATTACAGCATCCAAACTTTTGCGGGAATGCATAATTGTATCATGAATAATATGAACCTCCCATGTAATATCATGAATCAATTGTCTCCACCTCCTTTTCCTATCAAAATAATAAAAAACCGTATCACCTCCCGCACTCCATTGCTTGTCTATAACTTCCATTTCTATTTGGTCATTATAATACTCATGCCATCCTCCATTAGAACTTGACATATAACCCTTCGTCACAATCAAATCACCAATTTCATAGTCATACACTTCACCATAGGTGAGCCAGTGCTGCGATTGGACATGGGTATTCAACAGGAGAAAAGCTGACAAAGCCACTAAAAAGGGGAATAAAAAGGATGAACTTGCTTTTGCTTTCATTGAATGGGCTTTTGGTTCGTGGCGTAAAGTTAGTATTTAATTATTATGCCTTGGGGAAATAATGTTGAAAACAGTCAAATGATGACTGTATTATGTCCGCCTCCCGGAGTTTAGTTTGGAAACTACGTTTATTGCTAACAAAAGTTTTTGACAAAAGAATCAGGCAGCAACTTTTGGCATAGAAATGAATTTTCAGGAAAAAGGACCAAGCTGCCACGCTTCTTATCCAAGCAAATACCTTAAAATTCTTTCGTGCTTAGTCCACCTTTTCAAGCAGCATTTTCATATGGGCCCCTTCTGTTCTTACATGTACATCCATATCATGTATCATTTTGATATTCCGCCTTTTGAAAATGGTACGCGACAAGAATTTGAACCTCAAATAGGTTATATGCCTGAACCTGGCATGTGAACCCTCACCTTCGATAATCATCTCAATTTTTTCGGTTATCAATGAAAGTGGAAACGAAAATACCATGGTAATTTTTTCTCCCGGAACACAAGACAGGATTTTCCCTTTGTATTTTACCTTTTGGCCCATCATATATTGTTCAGC
The DNA here is from genome assembly GCA_964440855.1 of uncultured Lentimicrobiaceae bacterium. Lineage (GTDB taxonomy): Bacteria > Bacteroidota > Bacteroidia > Bacteroidales > F082 > CALAZZ01. The sequence goes on along the minus strand of CAYTUA010000460.1, from coordinate 3,592 downwards.
ATAAAAGGTGGAAGCTGTTGCGAAGGCTGCCCCTTTGGTCCATCTGAATAGGATATGGTCAGTCGGGTGCCAGGCTTTATAGTTCCTGTCGATTTGGAGAAGAAATTCCCAGATTTTGTCAGGCGAATTGTTCACATCCACCTCATGAACAAGTGTCATCCGGCCTGGCAATTTTACGATTGGATCCATGTTTGTGTTTTATTAAATGCTGAAGCAAACAGCCTGCGTAGCTTCCCAATGTTTTGTAAAACATTAGCACACACCTGTTTGAATTATATTCATTGTAAAATTAGTGCAATAATTCACTGATGTCAAGCACCATGGAAATTATTTTTTTTGGAACGACGAACCTGTGGTTAACGATGCGTAGTTTGGGAACTATGCATAGTGTGGGATGGAAAACATATTAAAGAATTTAGTTTTAGGAAGCATAGTTTGGAAGCTACGCTTAGCTGAAAATTAGCGGAAAATTTTAATTTTCGGAACGAAGAAACTTTGTTCAAATATGCTTATTTTGGAAACTACTCATAGCGAAATATATTTCTATATTAAACAACACTCTTCTGCAACTTTCTGATGCTGTTCCGGTTTTGACCGGGTGTAAGTTTAAGATATATACAGCTTCATTTTTATAAAGAAAAAACGTCAGCCAAACCCGATCAACCCTAGCGACTGCGCATACTGTTTATTCATCTTCCACGCCTACAAAATACAGATCAAAACCTCCCAAACCGCCAGGCCTGTTGGATGAAAACACCATCATCGTCTGTTTCCAGGAAACAGCTTCTTCAATTAAGATGGGCCTGTATTCATCAAATTCGGTGTTGATTTTCTCCCCAAAATTGATGGGATCGCCCCATTTTCCATTTTCCAGGATGCTGTAATACAGATCAAAACCACCAAAACCACCTGCCCTGTCCGAGGCAAACACCATTTTATTGCCAAAAATAAAGGGGCATTTGTCATCTGAACTGCCAGATAATACTGTATCCCTGAAGACTTCATAGACTGAGCTGTCCGAAAGCAAGGCTTCTATATCCATTTCTGCATCTACGTTTACGTAATAGAAGTCGAAAAGTGCCCCACCCCTGTCCGAGCAAAAATAAATCCTGGACCTGTCTGCATTGAAAGTTGGATACATATCCTCGTATTCAGAATTTAAGAACTGAACTTCCTGTGGTTCTGAGAAGTTCCCAATGCTCCCGTTCGATACAAAATTTATTTGCGAATGCCCCGAAACATCTGTGGAATATAGCAGTGTAAACTGATACTCGTTGGCATTATAGCCCACAACCAAATTGGGCCCATACTCGTTGCCGTTGGTTTTAATTTTTTCCAAGCCCCTGTTGATTACATCATAATCATCCCTGTAGATGCCCCAGTGTGCGTATTCATTTGTAACTTCCAGCAGGCCTGTTGTCTTGTCAAACTTAACGTTCATTGGCTGGTAAGTGATGTCGAAGGTGTTTCCCTGGCTGTACCTGTTTGTGGAAAAGCAAAATGGAATTAACCTTCCCAGACTTGGGGCTGTTGAATTAAAATCATCGTAAGGAGAGTTAAAATCAGACAGGTTTACCGGGCTTTCCGGGAGGCTGCCTTCGTTATACTTGTAACCATTTGGTGTTTTTTCGCATGAAGCCGAAATAATCAACGCTATTAATACGAGCAGTTTTCCGGGACTCTTCATTTGTTCTGTTTTTATTGGTTTGATAAATATGTATAACCTTCTAAAACCCTTGTCGGTCAAACATTTTCTATTTTTCTACTGGCAAATGGGTACTATTTCAGTCATGATGCCCCCTGTATGTTAAAGGGTCGCCCATCAAAATATCCAGGATTTTGGTAATATGCTTTCCTTTGGACACAAATTCCACTTGCAACTCACTCTGCGGGGGAAGTGTCTCGATGCAAGAATTGCATAAGATTGTCACTTGGGCCACACAACTTTTGCATGCAAGCCAATCCGCCAATTTTTCCAATTGAATATCCGTTTCATCTGTTTTCAGTCCGGCGAGATAAGCGTCAATGATTGGGCCGGTGCCGTCAAAATCCTCTTTGTCAATCAGCCTACAAAATGCTTGTTCATCCCGGCAGGCAGTTTCATCTTTTGTACAATTCCAGAGCATCAAACTGGTCAATACAATGACCACGGTTGTCAATATTGTTTTTCTTTTCATAGTTTATGGAGGCTCTCTGGAATGGTTTATCTGATTATCTATTGTTTCTTCTGCCAGTAATTGAGATGTTCTAATTGGTTTTTTGGTTGCATCCAAAAACACCTTAATGCCCATAGATGACCCAAGGAAAATACGCGTAAGTTTTTTAGTTGTTTTATTGATGAATCAAGGCTGAATGGCAGGTACTCCCTTAATTTGACAGATATGATTTTCTGTACTTCCCTAAAAGATTGACGACACAGCCATATGTTTGCTATTTTTGTTGTGATTACAAAACCACAACTGCTCATATGATACACAACAGCGTCCCTTTTAAACGCATCCACTTGCCCCAAACACATTCCACCAACAAGCTGGCTGCGGAAATGCACGCGCAGGGCGAAGCCATTGTACAAACCATTCTTTCTACCGATTTTCAAACGGACGGCAAGGGGCAGGAAAGCAATGCCTGGCATAGCGAAGCCGGTAAAAACCTGCTGTTCAGCATGGTAATCCATCCTGAAAAGCTGCATCCGGCCAGGCAGTTTATGCTCACCAAAGCCGTTTCGCTGGGTATTTGTGATGCATTGGCTGTTCTGGTGCCTTATGAAAACATACGTATAAAATGGCCCAACGATATTTATGTGGACGACAAAAAAATGGGCGGCATCCTGATCAGCAACACCATTTCGGGACAGGATATCACTTTGTCGATCATCGGCATCGGACTGAATGTGAACCAAACCGCTTTCCCCGAATGGATACCCAATCCTGTATCGCTTAAGCAACTAATGGGCATGCATGCCGACCGCGAAGCACTGCTGGCAGAACTTGAAAATACCATCTCGGCCCGGCTCGAATTGCTGAACTATCAGGCCGGTGAAAACAAGCTGGACGCAGATTACCTCGAAAAACTATACCAACTCCACGACTGGAAGTTTTACCGCGTGAAGGGGGAAGAAATTCTTGGCAGCATCACTGGCGTTGATGAATTCGGACACCTATTGCTCGACACCAACGATGGTAGCCAATTGAGCTGCGACCTGAAAGAGGTGGTTTTTTTGTAATGCTATGTAGGTTTGGGTAAGTTTTCCTTTGTGGCACTTAGTGCAACAGCTTTCCAGATTCAGTCAATCAATTAAATAAAAACTGAGGCCGTATATGTTGAATTGCCTATTACCTCTGGAAATCAACAAGAGCCAGCTTTTGCACGATGATATTCACCAGGTTTTGCAGCGGCCTTTTGGCCATCATGGCCAGCATGGGGTTGAGGGCTGCGTCCAGTCTTACTTGTGTTTCGCTGCTCTCGCCCTTGTCCTTGAAGTCAATGTCAATTTTAAAATCAAACGGAGCTTTTCCTTCAGGTTCCAATCCGATATAGCGCGCTGGTATACGGCTTACAACACGCATCTGGATATTGGCCATCCCCTTGATGG
>CAYTUA010000459.1:0-13596 GCA_964440855.1 uncultured Lentimicrobiaceae bacterium | reverse complement strand
GCGAGGCGTCGAAAGCCGCCGATATAGTATTCTATTTCAAGGCTTTCGCAACGAAGCAGATGAGTTGAAGTAAAAGCACTTGCAAAAAGCAAAAAAATTTGTGTTTTTGCCAGTAATTGCTTTTAAGGTCACTTAATCAACCATATACGATATTTTTTTTTGCTTTTTGTGAATAATGCAGGATAGAAAATAAATTATTGGGAGGAGCCAAGCTTTCGTGCGTAACTTTTGAATTCCTAAATCTACCCGTATTATTCATGCTTTTAACGTCTCTTAATCTGCCTTATACGATTTTTTTTGCTTTTTGTGAATAATGCAGGCTAAAAGGAAGTATCGCTATGATATCACGAATTTCGGCCTTATCCAATCCAATGATTGGAGTAAATTTGCAAACTACTTGCTACCTGTCATTGAGCTGGGAACAATACTGATTTTAATTATAATGTACATTCACACAGACGTTTTTGCTAAACAAACCTCGAAATATGCAGGGCAGGCATGCGGTGATGCCATGCAGGTATTTCGTGATAGTTCAGCCACCACTATTGTGTTGGCCGATGGATTGGGCTCTGGTATAAAGGCACATATTGCAGCCACTATGTGTGTTTCGCGTTTGATTTCATGCATCAGTTCTGGTATGCCGGCCCGCGAGGCTTTTAAATCAGTGGCCCAAACAATGGATAAGGCATGGGGCACTGACCAGCCATTTGCAGTTTTTACCTTACTACGCGTGCTTAACAATGGCCAGGCAACGGTTTTAAGCTATGAAATGCCTCCGCCACTATTGGTTACAAAATCCTATGCCCAGATATTGCGCGATCAGGTGTATGCGAAAAATAAAGCTATCATTCACGAATCCAGCTGTATGATAGCCAATGGAGATGCAATGGTATTGCTAAGTGACGGTATCACACAAGCCGGAATTGGCAAGATATTCCCCATGGGTTGGGAAGCCGAAGGGGTACGTGCTTTTATTCAGGGGAGGCTTCCGGTTGATCGTCTTGAAGGGCAGGAATTAGCTAACCAAATTCATGATAAAGCGCGTTCCTATTGGCCTGCCGGAAAAGGCGATGACTGCTCCGTTGTGCTGGCCCTCAACCGACGTGGGGTAATCGTTAATTTACTCAGTGGACCGCCCAAACAAAAGGCAGGTGACGAGAAGTTGGTAAGAGACTTCCTTGTGCATCAAGGCATCAGGGTGATTGCTGGTGGTTCTACTGCACAAATGGCAGCGCGCATCATGAACTCAAGCTTAGAGATAGCGGGAAACGAAAACAGCATAACCCCACCAGCTTATAAAATTGATGGTGTTGAATTGGTTACAGAAGGTATGGTTACACTAAACCAGGTGTACCACTTACTCGAAGAAGATCCGGAGAACTATAGTCAGGGGTCACCGGCTTCGGAATTGGCCTATTACCTGAAGATGGCCGACAGGGTGAATATTTGGCAAGGTGATGCCGAAAACCTGGGTGAAGGGAAAATTGAATTCAGGCAGCAAGGGCTTTTAAGCAGGAAGAAAATAATAGACAGGCTTGTTAAAAGACTTGAAAGCCAGGGAAAATTGGTTGTACAGCATAATCAATCTGCTTCCTAAACTTACGCTTTATGTTTTTATTACCCATCCTGCAAGGAATCCCATTAAATGTTACCGACTTTGCTGTTTAACAATGCTTTTCCATCAGCCGTAATGGCATACCGCTGCTTTTTACTTTTCTCGTTTTCTTTTATCGTAAATTCCAAAAGTCCCAAATCAATCAAAGGTTTCAGGTATACACCCTTATTTCTTGATTGGTAGGTTAATCCCAATCCATCTTCGAGCAGTGTCCTGCCTTTTTGGGGTGTTTCTGAACAAAATTGTAATATTTGAAGGTGTTTTGGTGTTAAATCTTCCAACGTCAATTGCTTCCTTACTGGCTTGGGCTTTTGATAAATTCCTGTGTGCTCTTTAATAAGTGGAGGTAGTATTTCCAATTCTGCTCCAATTTCTTTTAATAGCCAATCAATATAGGACTCAATGCATGCAGCCAGAAAATAGGGAAGATTTAAGAGGTAAAATGGTTTACCTGTATGTGTTACGAGCTTATCAAGCTGAAAATTGCCAGCGTAAAATCGAATCCCGAAATAAATGGACGATTGATCCAGAAAAACATGCAAGGATTTTAAATGCCCTGTCGCTCCTGATTTTACTTCAACAGGTATGAGCTTGCTTGCATATGGATAAATAAAGTCAACCTCAGCATCGGATTGTTTTTTTTGACGAACCCAAAAATGCAGTTTCTTCAAGCTAAGCGATTGAAATGAGAGTAGTTCTTGCCCAACCAGATGCTCAATGAGTTTGCCTTGATACACACTGCTGAGGTCTTTAGTGCCTAGGATATCTTTTTGTAAACCTGCAAAATAATTGATCAAACCTGTATCCAGAAACTGTATTCTTGGCGTTTTTTTATAATCTGGCTCTAATGGCAGGCTTGTGCTTGTAACCGGAAACAGAATATGAAGCAGGTGTGTTTTTTCCAATGCGCGCAAAACCTCACCAATGGCTTTGGAGCTGTAGTTGGCATTTCCAAACTGCTGAAATGTAGTGCGATGCCCTGCTTTGAAAATGGCTTGATGTATGGCAAAGCGGATAATCTGAAGTTGCTGATCGTTTCTGGCATATTTTTCTGCATCCTGTAGATAAGAGCTTATGAGGCTGTCATAGATTGGGCCCAAAGCGGTGATGTCGCGATGTTTGCTGTAATGCTGAATAATTTCTGGCATTCCGCCCAAAAGGGCATAGGTTTTGAAAGCATCAAATAAAACTGGTTCTGCATATTTTTCAATGGGAGTTTTACGAAACTCTTCCAACAATTGGTCTTCACCCAAGGCTATCAAATACTCCTCAAACGAAAATGGCCGTAAAACTCTGTACTCAACACGTCCTACGGGGAATGTAAGGTTTTTGCCAAGCAGTGTTTCCAGCATACTGCCTGCTGCAATAACTGCCAGCTCCGGAACTTCTTCTTTAAAGTAGCGCAGCAGGTTGACAACTTTTGGCGATTCCTGAATCTCATCGATGAACAGCAATGTGTCTTTTATGTGTTGCTTTTGCTGTCGTTTTTCAAGGAATATGCGGGTCAGCAGTTGTTGAACATCTTCAAATTGCTCAAATAATTGGGCATCTTTGCTTTGCTCAAGGTTGATATGTATGTATTGTCTGAACTGCTTCCCAAATTCATGCACCAGAGTGGTTTTACCAACTTGTCGTGCACCTCGGATAACCAATGGTTTCCGTGTAGGTGATTTGCGCCAGAATTCTAATTCTTCAAGTAATCTTCTATAAAACATCGGTTTAATTTCCCACAAAGATACATCATTTTTCATAGGTAAGGGTTAATTTTACCAATTTTTTACCCAAAGTAAGGGTAAATTATTCAATTTATTCACCCAAAGTAAGGGTAAATCATTCATGTATCAATCATAAAAATTTGTAAATCAATTTGATATGAGTTATAGCCTGATTGTGTTTGGGTTCAAATAGAAATTTTGCGGCATCACAAAATTCACGTACTCAAACACACTGACTCATTTTCACTGAGCGACGCGCACTGAGCGCAGCCGAAGTGAGCCGAAGTGCAGCATCACAGATTTACAGCATCACAGATTCACAAATTATTGCCCCTCAGGCATCATGATGATCACAAGCGTGTTTTTAATGTGTGGATTAGCTTGTGTTTCTTATTTATATTGACTATAAATAAAAATTACCTTACTTTTAACCCTTTATAATTTTGTAAGTGTAATTTGTAGCCAATGAATATCTTTTCTTTTCAATTAATCCCCCCGCCCCAATGCATGATGGTTCTCATCACGAATGAATATGCCGGTTAGCAGTTCTGTTATTATTAGCACAAGAATAGACCAATAGCCTAAAAAACGAACTGAATGAAAACTAGAATCAAAATCCTCTTCGCCGAAGATGTAGCCATGGACTACGAATTTGCAAAAATTACCATCCAATCAGAAGGGATCGCTTTTGAAGATGTACGGGTGGATAGTGCCACGGATTTTAAGGAACAGCTTAAGGTGTTTAAGCCTGATTTGGTTATTTCTGATTATGAAATGCCTGGTTTCAATGGGAAACAAGCCCTTGATTTGACAAAAAAGCATGACCCAAATCTTCCTTTTATTATGCTTACAGGATCAACCAACGAGGAAATTGCTGTAGAGTGTATGCGTGCTGGTGCTGACGATTATCTTTTAAAAGATAAGATGAAACGCTTGCCTTTTGCTATCATGGAAGTTATGAAAAGTGCACAAAACAAAAGGCAAAAACAAGCGATACAAAAGGCACGGGAGGAAAGTGAGCGCAAATACCAATTGATAGCTGAAAACAGTGCCGACGTAATTTTTATACTCGACCTGAATCTGAACTTTACTTATATAAGTCCATCTGTCTTAAAGCAAACTGGCTTCACAATGGAAGAAGCCATGAAGCAATCAATAGATGATACCCTGACTCCTGAATCAAAACAATTGGTGTGGGATACCTTCGCATCTGAAATGGAGCTGGAAGCTTCCGGTAAGGCCGACCCCAATAGGGTTTCAACTCTTATGTTGTATGATCAACATAAGGATGGGCATCTGATATACACCGAAACCACACTTTCATTTATTCGGGACATGGACGGCGCCCCGGTTGGTATTTTAGGCATCTCACGTGATATTACCGACCGCAAATTGGCCGAAAATAAACTTTCTGTAAGTGAAGAGCGCTACAGGAAGCTTATTTCTGAAATGAACCAGGGCCTTGCTGTGCATAAAATCATGCTGGATGAAAATGGTAAACCTGTTAATTACGTTTTTCTTGATGCCAACCCGGCATTTGAAAAACTAACCGGGCTCAAGCGTAACGAGATAGTCGGGAAAACGGTTTTAGATGTGTTGCCAAATACGGAAGACTACTGGATTGAGCAATATGGTAAGGTGGCTTTATCAGGCCAACCAATCTCGTTCGAAAACTATGCACAGGAATTGGATCAGTACTTTCGGGTTTTGGCCTACCAGAATGAGCCCAACCAGTTTGTAACCATTGTTTCTGATGTTACCGAAAGTCGAAAAGTAGAAGAAGCACTGCGGGAAAGTGAGCTGAAGTTCCGCATGATTGCTGAACATAGTGCCGACGTAATTTTTTTGGTTGACCTTAATCTAAACTATACTTATATAAGCCCTGCTATTGAGCGTATTAACGGTTACACTGTTGAGGAAATGTTAGATAAGAGCATTCCTTATATGTTTACGCCTGAATCGCAAAAGCAGGTGATGGCCTTGTTTGAGCAAGAAATGAAGCTGGAAATGTCGGGCACAGCAGACCCATACAGAACTAGAAAAATTGCCCTGGACGAATACCATAAAAACGGCCATATTATCCATGTTGAATCATCGCTCTCATTTATTCGTAATAATGCTGGTGAAGCCATTGGAGTAATGGGTATCACACGCGATATTACTGATAAAGTTAAAGCTGAGGAAGCACTCTCATATGCCAGTCTGATTATCAAAAACAGCCCTGTAGTAGCCATTTTATGGGAAAACAAAAACAACGGCAAGGCCGTTTATGTTTCTGATAATTGCGAAAAGGTGTTAGGCTTCAAGGCTGCTGACATCATGGCTGATAAGCCAAATTTCAAGGAGATAATCCATCCGGATGAAACCAGGCGGGTTGCTGACGAAGTGTCAGAAAATAAATCAAAAAAGAATACGAAAAGCTTCCGTCACAAGCCTTACCGCATCATCAAACCAGATGGCGAAGTGATTTGGGTAGATGACCTCACAACCATTATACGCAACCAAACCGGCGAAATCACGCATTTTCAGGGTATAATCAGCAATGTAACCGAACGGGTACTATTTGAGCAGGAACAGCAAAAGTTAAACGACTCGCTCAATCATGCCCAGCAAATTGCCAAACTAGGCAGTTGGGAGTCTGAATTGGTGAGCTCCAAACAAGTGTGGTCGGATAATTATTTCAGGATTTTGGGCCTTGAAGTCAATGAGATTGAACCTTCCTCAACCTATTTTTGGGAACATGTGCATCCCGGAGATATCGAACTGGTAAAAAAGATGGCCGACAAAGCCATTGCTCAAAATCAGGCCTGCGATTTTGAATATAGGTTTTTATTGCCCGATGGCAACTATATCTGGCTGCAAAACAGCATTATGCCTGTGATTGAAAATGGAGTTGTTTCCAAACTCAAGGGCGTTAGTATGGACATCACCAGGCAAAAGCAAACCGAGGCTCAAGTGCTTCAAACCAGCGAACGGTTGAAAAAGCTTGCTGCGCAAGTGCCTGGGGTGGTATATGAATACCAGCTTTGGCCCGATGGCCATTCAGCATTTCTTTATTCCAGCCCGGGTATGTGGGAGATATATGAATGCAAGCCTGAAGACCTGGTTGAAGATGCCAGCCCGGTTTTTGACAGACTACATCCGGATGATTTCGAACGTATTTCGCAAACAATTTTGGAATCTGCAGAACAACAAACACCTTATAAACAGGAATTTAGGGTTATACTTCCTGAGCAGGGACCGCGCTGGAGGCTGAGTGATGCACGCCCCCAGAAAATGCCTGATGGAAGCACGCTCTGGTATGGCATCATTTCAGATATTACTGATCGCAAGCAAGCGGAAGAATTGATCAGTAAGAAGCAAGCCGAATTGCATCAGATTTTTGAGCATGTGCCTGCCGGCCTGCTAAGTTTTGATAAGGAGGGCAAAATCGTTGATTGCAACGAACATTTTGTTGGAATTATAGGTTCTTCAAAGGATAAACTTCTGGGACTGAATATGACTTTGTTGCCTGATAAAAAAATGAGTCAGGCGGTATATGAAGCATTGGCTGGAAAAAATTCAACATATGAGGATTTGTACACATCTTATACAGCTGACAAGCAAACAGATGTATATGTGCAGTTTGCCCCTGTTTTTGATCAAGGTGGCGCAGTAATTGGAGGTGTTGGTATTGTAGAGGATATGACAGAGAGGATAGAGGCTGAAAAGGCCATCAAGGAAAGCGAGGAACGCTATCGTATGGTATATAATAACAGTCCGATTGGTATCATCAATTACAACAGCCAAGGGATGCTTATCGATTGTAACCAGCGTTTCCTTGAAATCATTGGGTCTACCAGGGAAAAAGTATTTGGTCTTGATTTGAGTAACCTTAAAAGCAAAAGTGTGGTGCAGTGTATTTTTGAAACGCTTGAAAATAAAACTACCATATATGAGGGTACTTATGAACCATTAACCGGCAACCGGATTGCAGAAGTGCATATGCGGTTTTCCCCTTTATTTGATGTTAATAATCAAATCGTAGGTGGGGTTGGTGTTGTAGAGGATGTTACTGAACGCAAACAGGCCGAAGAAAGCCTTAAAGAAACAGCTCATCAATTGGAGCGCATTACGACTGCAGCCAAAGATGCCATTGTCATGCTGGACGAAGATGGGCATGTTAATTTTTGGAACCCTTCGGCTGAGCGAATTTTTGGCTATACCAAAGCCGAGATTATGGGCAAAAATTTTCACAAGCTAATCGTTCCTGAATCCTACTGGCCCGAACATGAAAAAGCTTTTCCTGAATTTGTTAGGTTTGGCAAAGGAAATGCAATAGGAAAAACACTCGAACTGGAAGCAATCACTAAATCCGGAAAACAAATAGCGGTGGAATTGTCCCTTTCGGGTATCGAATATAAGAACCATTGGCGCGCAGTAGGTTTGTTACGTGATATCACTAAACGAAAGGAAACCGATTTAAAGCTAAAACAAAGCGACCGCATCTTCAACCATGCAATGGATATGCTTTGCATGGCCGGCTTTGATGGTTATTTTAAAACACTGAATCCTGCCTGGTCGCATGTTTTGGGGTATAGTACCGAAGAGTTGTTGGCCAAGCCCTGGCTCGAATTCGTGCATCCTGACGACAAGGAAGCCACTGAAAATGTAAAAGCTACACTTGTGGATGGTAAAGAAATTTATCAGTTCGAAAACCGCTATGTCTGTAAAGATGGTTCTGTTAAATGGCTTTCGTGGAACTCCTATCCATACAAGGAAGAAGGCGTGATGTTTGGTGTGGTGCGTGATGTTACACAGCAGAAAAAAAATGATCAGGCACTAAAAGAGAGTGAACAATTATTCTCAAAAACATTTTTTAACAGTCCTATCGCTTTGTTAATCAGTCGATTATCGGATAATTTGATGATTGAGGCTAACGATGCCTTTTGCAGGTTAACTTGTTTTACGCGAGATCAATTGCTCACTACAACCCCAAGTGATCTGAGGATTACAGATAAAGAAATACATCACCAACTTTATCATGAGCTTTTGCAAAAGGATAGAATTATGAATGTTGAGTTCCCTGTCTACACAAGAACAGGAGAACAGCGAATTGTACTTTTGTCTGCTGAAAAGATTGGTTTAAAAGGAGATCCCCATGTGCTTATTTCCATGCTCGATATTACGGAGCGCAAATCATTCGAAGCTGAACTGAGCAAGTTAAGCAGTGCTGTAGAGCAGTCCCCGGTATCCATCATCATCACCAACCTGGAAGGAATCATTGAATACGTCAATCCACGCGCTTGTGAAGTTACGGGATACTATGCCCATGAGCTTGTCGGGCAAAATCCGCGTATTCTGAATAGTGGTGAAAAGTCAGAGGTAGAATACAAGCAAATGTATGAAAGCATTTCGCGGGGTGAAACCTGGCATGGGGAATTCCACAACAAGAAAAAAAATGGGGAGTTGTATTGGGAATCGGCCTCTATTTCGCCGGTAATCAACGACAAGGGCGAAATGACCAATTATATTGCTGTAAAAGAGGACATTACGGAACGGAAAAAGTTGCAGGCCGATTTGGTGCAAAGTGAACTGCGTTACCGTGATATGTTTGCAAGCAATCCCGTCCCCATGTGGGTGTACGATGTGGATACCCTTGCATTTGTAGAGGTAAATGATGCGGCAGTTAATAAGTATGGTTACAGTGAGGAGGAGTTCCTTAATATGACGCTTAAGGATATCCGGCCCGTGGAGGATATTCCGCTACTTATGGAGGATATACGTGTATCACATGACCATTATCAAAAAAGCCAAAGTTGGCGTCATCAATTGAAGGATGGCAGCATTATTGAAGTTGAAATCAACTCACATAATGTAATTGATGAGGAAGGCAGAAAGCTGCGCCTGGTATTGGCCAACGACATAACTGAGCGCGCACAGGCTGCAAAAGCACTGGAACAGGCCGTGCAAATGGCTGAAGCAAGCAACAGGCTCAAAACAACTTTCCTCAACAATATTTCCCACGAAGTGCGCACACCCCTCAATGGTATATTGGGTGTAATGAGCCTGCTGGCCGATCCGGACATGGATGCTGAGGAACGCGAAGACCTTAACGAAATTGTTACGGTAAGCAGCGAACGCCTCATGCAAACCATTACGGATTATATGGATATATCCTTGCTCACATCGGGCAATATGGAAAAATCCATCAAACACATGCCTGTTTTGCAGGCCTTTGAGCGCATTTGCCGAAAATATGTCCCTGCCATACAAGCCAAAGGGCTGGAGCTGATTATGGATGTGCCCGAAAATGCCGAAAGTCATTTTGTGGATACTGACGAAGAAATGGTGGGTAAGGTTTTGGGCCACTTGCTGAGCAATGCGTTAAAATTTACTGCAAATGGAAGCATCAGGGCGGGTTACACATTGCGCGAAAATGACATGGTATTCTTCGTTCAGGATACTGGCAAAGGCATCAAAGATGAATACAAAGACAAATTGTTTGATGTGTTTTCACAAGAGGAAGAAGGCAATGTGCGCAAGTTCGAAGGCAGTGGTTTAGGCCTGGCCATCATCAGGGGCATTGCCGATTTGCTGGGTGCTGAAATCAGGGTCGAATCTGCACTGGGTGAGGGGTCCACATTTTATTTTGGATTGCCATATAAGTACAAATCTGCTGAGGTTGGCGAAATCAAACCCAAACTGGCTGAAGAAAAAGCACAGCAGCCTAAGATTCTGATTGCAGAGGACGATGATTCCAATTACCAGGTACTTGAATTGATGATGCGCAAAATGACCAACGCCATCACCTTGCGCGCAAATGACGGACAGGAAGCAGTGGAGATTTTTAAAGATGAAACGGATATTGACTTAATTCTGATGGACCTGAAAATGCCAAATATGGATGGGTTTGAAGCCACCAAACAAATCAGGAAAATGGATGCCAACATTCCGATAATCGCCATAACGGCTTTTGCCATGAGTGGAGACGAGCGCCGGGCCATCGAAGCAGGCTGCAACGACTACCTGGCCAAACCGGTTACCATGAAGGTGTTGCTGAATAAATTAGCTGAATTTGGACTGAAAAAAGCCAAATAGGGGTTTCTGAAAATGAGAGAGGAACGTATGAAAACAGAAAGCAAATACAAATATCTTGAGGCCATGCCCCAGGCTATTATAATAACAAATAGCGAAATGCATATCCTTTATGCCAATAGGTTGTTTTTAGATATGCTAGAGGGGAATGCACGAATGAGATTGGATGAATCGCTTGCAAACCTCATCAATTTGCCTGATTCGTTCGCATTTCAAAACTTGCCCACCTCTTTTGCGGCATGTTTAAAAGGGGATAAAAAAGCTGACTACGAGTTCAAGGTGTCGGCAATAGAAGCTGAAAATGATGATAAACCCGAATACCTTTGGCTTGTTAAACCGGTGTCAGTTTCAGAAAATGAAAATGTATTTTTTGAGTCGCTTTTTGATGCAGTGCCTTTTGGCATTGTTTTGCTTGATAAGGATGACAAGGTGCTTGAGTGCAACCAGGCCTTTTCCCGCTTGTTTTTGTATGAGCGCAGGGAAGCAGTTGGAAACATGATCAACGACCTGATTGTCCCGGCTGATTTGTGGGAAACGGGAACCACCCTTACCAAAGCTGTGGCGCAAGGCAAGCCCATTTACCGCGAAACCAGACGCAGGCGCAAAGATGGATCACTTTTGGATGTGGCCATTATTGGGAAGCCATTTACAATGCCTGATGGCAACCAATTGGTTTATGGCATCTATCAGGATATTGGCGAAAGGCTGGCCTATCGCAATACAATACAAAAAGAAAAAGCCTATTTCGAGTTTTTATTCGAAAGCATCCCTTATGGTGTGGTGTTGTTAAACGCCAAAGATGATATAGTTGACTGCAACAGTGGTTTTTGCCAATTATTTGGTTATGATAAAGAAGAAATCAAAGGCAAGGCGAACATCAATATTGTTTTTACAGAAAAATTCAAGGATGAAGGCATTTTGTTACGGTCAAAAGTATCATCAGGCGACAGGGTTTATGCCGAATCGCAGCGAAAACACAAAGACGGCAGGCTGATAGATGTGGCTATTTCTGGGCGTAAACTACAAATGGATGATGGGGCTATATTTATTTTTGCCTTATATAAAGATATTACTGACCGCAAGCAGGCTGAGCGTGCCCTGGAAGAAAACAGGCAGCAACTGGCCAACCTGATTGATAATTTGCCTGGTTTGGTTTACAGGTGCCGTTACGATGAGGAATATACCATGCTCTATGTAAGCGAATCGAGCGAGCGTATTTTGGGTTATGAACCAGAGAAATTTCTAACTGAAAGAAATCCAATTAGTTTCGAGCAACTTATTCACAAGCCTTATAGGGAACCCATCCGGCAATTGTGGGATAAAGTGCTTGGGGAAAAAATCAGCTTCGAATACGAATATGAAATGGATACGGCTTCGGGTGAATCTATTTGGGTGTGGGAACGTGGCCGGGGCGTTTTTGATGAAACGGGAAAATTGCTTTTCCTCGAAGGCTATATCGAAGACGTTACCGAGCACAAAATGGCTGAGCAACAATTGCAGCAAGAGCGCGACCTGATGCATGCGCTGATGGATAACATTCCGGATACAATTTACTTTAAGGACCTCGAAGGCCGCTTCATACGCGTTAACTACAGCCAGGCAAGGGCATTGGGTTTGAAGCATCCAGATGATGCGGTTGGTAAAACCGATTTTGATTTCTTCGACCATGAACATGCAAAAAAAGCCTTCGACGATGAACAGTTTATTTATAAAACCGGCGATGGACTGATTAACGAACAGGAACATATCCAAACAGCCAATGGCTGGCGCTGGTTCTCCGCATCCAAAGTGCCCTTGTATGATGCACATGGCAATATTACTGGTTTGGCAGGTGTTTCGCGCGACCTGACAGCATTCAAGAATATGGAGCAGGCGCTGCGCAACAGCGAGCAGGAATTGCTCAAATCCAATAAGGAAAAAGATAAATTGTTCTCAGTAATTGCCCACGATTTGCGCAGCCCGTTCAACTCATTTCTCATGCTTACCGAAATGTTTAATGATGAATCTTTTGGGTTGAGTTTAGAGGAAATCAGGGAGCTTACCGCCAATATGCACAAATCAGTTTCGAGCCTTTATGATTTGCTGGACAATTTATTGAGCTGGTCGGCAGTGCAAAGAAACAAGGTGGTTGTTGATAAAAAAGAGTTCGACCTGCATGTTTTTGCGCTGGATGTGATTTCACACTTTCAAACAGCCCTCAGCAAAAAGGTACTTCAAGTTGTTGTGGATATACCCGAAGGAATGCTGATTTTTACTGATAGTACCATGCTGGGTTCCATCTTGCGCAATCTTTTATCAAATGCCATTAAATTTACACCAAAAGCCGGTGAAATAATCCTTGCTGCTGATAGGGGAGAAGATGGCACAACAACTTTCAGTATCAAAGATTCTGGCATTGGCATGCCACAAGATATTAAAAACAAATTATTTACAATCGAGGCCACGGGACGCAAAGGAACTGATGGCGAGCCCAGCTCAGGTTTGGGACTGATATTGGTACGCGATTTTGCGAACCTGATTGGCGGCACAATTGAATTGGAAACCGAAGAAGGAAAAGGCAGTACTTTTATAATTAAGATACCGCCCGAAAAACAATGATTCATTAATAACCCTTAAGTTATGAGATACAGGAACCAAATAATAGCCATCTTAGCTTTGATATTCCTATCAGGCTTTCTATCTGTCGATGCTTTGGGTAAAATGCAGGAGGAATTGCTGGAAAAACAGATTGTTGTCAAGGGAGACCATTATTACCCTCCTTTTGAATTTATCAATGAAAATGGAGAGCCCGATGGGTTTAATGTGGATTTGTTCCGGCTAATGGCCGATGGCCTCGGCTTAAATTATACAATTGAACTTGGTCCCTGGCAACAAGTGTGCATGAAATGGAAACAAGTCAGGCTGATGTGCTCATGGGGCTGATGATATCGGAGCAAAGAGCTGAAAACATGTTGTTTGGGCTGCCTCATTCTGTTATGACCCACGGCATATTCACCCCTGAGGGAAGTGTTATTGATGTTCTGGATGACCTTGCTGGCAAGACTGTCATCGTACAGAACCGCGATCGGATGCACGAATACCTGATTGAAACAGGTCTTGCGGGCGAAATAATTCCAGTGGATAGTCAGTTGGAGGCTCTTCAGTTGCTGGAAGCTGGACATTATGATGCTGCCCTGCTGGGCAATTTTC